>JACQRQ010000016.1 GCA_016206405.1 Elusimicrobiota bacterium
CGTCTCCGGCGCCAAGGCATCGCCCGCCCGGCGCGCCGCTCGTCATCGGAATCGTCGGCAGACTCGATCCGGTCAAAGGCCACGTGGATTTTTTGAAGGCGGCCGCGCTCATATTAAAACGTTTTCCGGACGCCCGCTTTCTGGTCGCGGGAGGGCAGGCCAACCTCAGCCGCCGGGATTTGGAAGCGCTGGCCGCGGAGCTCGGGATATCCGAATCCGTGCGGTTTTTGGGGCGCGTGCCTTCGGTGAGCGATTTCATGCGCGGCTGCGACGTCGGCGTCGTCGCCTCGACCGGCTCCGAGGCGGTGTCGCGCGCCGCCCTGGAATGGATGGCCTCGCGCCGCCCCGTGCTCGCCACCCGCGTCGGCTGCCTTCCGGAAATCTTCGAGGCGAAGATGCCCGAAGCGATGACGCCCGCCGGCGACAGCGGGGCCATGGCGGAAAAACTGAGCGCTTGGCTCGCGAATCCGGCCCTGCGGGAGTCCCTCGCTCAAAGAGCTTACGAGCGCTTTGTTGAAATCGGCGACTTTTCAAATTTCATCGCTGCCACTCTAGCCTTTTACCGTTCCGTGAGCGCCCCCCCCGCGTCCGCCCGCCGCCTCACCGTTTTTCATGTGGACGGCGAAGGAGGCTTTCGCGGGGGCGAGCGCCTGCTTTTGGATCTCGCCAAAGCCCTGCGCGCGCGCGGCCACCGCAACGTCGTCGTCTGCCGGCAAGGCAGCGCCTTGCAGACGCGGGCGGGCATCTTCGGCCTCGAGACTCTGGGACTCCCGTTTTCCCATCCATGGGACATCATTTCGGCCTGGCGGCTGCGCAAAGCCCTCAAGCGTTCGCCGGCATACTCCACCGTCGTCCACGCCCACTCCGCGCACGGCGCGAACTTGGCCCGCGCGGCGTCGCTGGGCCTAAAAATCATCAACATCGCTCACCGCCACGTTGATTTTCCGGTCTCCTCGCGGCTGAGCCTGTGGTGGAAGTACGCGGGCGCTCAAAAGGTGATCGCGGTGTCCCAGCGCGTCAAAAACGTCATGGTGGCTTCGGGAGCCGAACCGGGCCATATCCGGGTGGTTCACGCGGGTCTGGATCTGGAGGCTTTGCCGCTTTCGCCTTCCGCCCCTCCCAATGGGACTCGGGAGAAATTGTGCAGCCAACTCCATATTCCGCCGCAGGGACCTTGGATCGGAAACGTCGCGGCCCTGGTCGATCATAAAGACCAAACCACGCTCATCCAGGCGATGCGGCGCGTCGCGAAAATCCATCCGACCGCGCAGCTTCTCATCGTCGGAAAGGGGGAGCTTGAAGAACGCCTCAAAGCGCTGGTGCAAGAATGCGGACTCCAGCACCGCGTCCATTTCACGGGCTTCCAAGAGGATCCGCTGTGCATCATGCGCGCGCTGGATTTATTCGTTCTCAGCTCCCACATGGAGGGTCTGGGCCTGGTACTGCTGGAGGCGATGGCCTGCTCCGTGCCGATCGTCGCGACGCGCGCCGGAGGCATCCCCGAGATCGTTCAAGAAGGCGTCTCCGGAGTGCTCGTGCCGCCCCGGAACCCAGAACAACTGGCGCGCGCCATTTTAGAATGCCTCAACGACCCTGAGAAAAGAAAATCCCTGGCCGCCGGCGGCAAAGACAGGCTCAAGGATTTCACCGCGACGCGCATGGCGCGGGAAATCGAAGAGGTGTACTTATCATGCTGAGCGTCACCATCATCACCCGCAACGAGGAGCAGGACCTCCCCGGCTGCCTCGACAGCGTCCGCGCCGTGGCCGACGAGATCGTGCTTGTGGACAACCAATCCACGGACAAGACCCTGGACATCGCCCGCCAATTTGCGTGCAAAGTATATACGCGGCGCTTCGACCACTATGCGGGACAAAAACAATACGCGGTGGAGCAGGCTCGCGGCGAATGGGTGCTGAGCCTCGACGCCGATGAGCGCTTGAGCCCCCCGCTGCGGGAGGAAATCCGGCGCGCGTTCTCCAACGGAGGCTCGGCGCCCTCCGGCAACGACGGCTACTATATCCCTTTTGAAGTTCACTTCCTGGGCAGGAAGCTCCGCTTCGGCGGCGTCGGCGGAGAAAATCATCTGCGTCTGTTCCGTCGAGAAGCGGGACGATTCACCGGCGGCCGGCTGCATGAGGGCGTCGACGTCGCCGGCAAGACGGCGCGTTTAAGTTCCCCCATCCTGCACACTCCGTATCGGGATCTCAACGAATATTTCGAGAAGTTCAATCTGTACACGTCCTTGGCGGCGCAAAAACGCTGGGAACAGGGAGTGCGTTTCAGATTTTACCACCATTTCCTTTTGCCATGGGAGTTTTTCCGCCGCGCCGTCCTGCAGTTGGGCTTTTTGGACGGGATCGGCGGCATCACCTGGGCCGGTTTAGCCGCCTTTCACACCTGGGTCAAGTACATCAAGCTCAAGGAATTGGAACAAAAATGGAATGGATGATCGGCTTGGCGCTGGCGGGTTTTGCGGGGCTCTCCGCCCGTTGGAATTGGTGGCGCCTGCCGTGCGCGGGACTGCCGGTGCTGATGTATCACAAAATCGGCTCGGCTCCGCGCGGTTCGCGGCTTAAAAACTTGTGGGTCACGGAAAGCGAATTCCGCTGGCAGCTCGCCTACCTGAGGGAACGCGGCTACACCCCCATTTTTTTCTCACAGCTTCTGGCCGCGGCGCGCGGGGGCGCGGGACTGCCGGAGAAACCGGCGCTTTTGACCTTCGACGACGGCTACAAGAACAACTACGCCGGGGCGCATCCCATCCTCGCGGAGGCGGGGATGAAGGCCAATATGTTCGTCGTCACCGGCTCGCTGGACCGGCACAATTACTGGCACAATCCGGAAAGCGAAGCTTGGATTCCGATGTTGACCGCCGCGGATCTTAAAGAAATGCAAAGGAGCGGAATATGGGAATTCGGATCCCATACGGTCAACCATCCGAACTTGACTGAAATTCCCCTGGAACAGGCGGCGTGGGAGCTGCGCGAGAGCAAGAAGCGGCTGGAGGATGATCTCCAGACCGAAGTCGCGGCTTTCGGTTATCCGTATGGCCGCGGCGCTTACTCGCCGGATGTTCGCCGCGAGGTCTTCGCCGCGGGCTACCGCATGGATTTTGGGATCCGGCAGGGCAAAACGCCCTTGCCGCAGCCGTTAAACCCGTCACATTTTCAAGAAGCGCCTTTTAAGCGCCTGTTTGTCCGCGGCGACGATCTCCGCTTCGACTTTCACCTCAATTTGACGCGGGGCAAGGCGAGGTTTTGACATGCGCCGCCCCCACATTGGATTTGCCCTCAGAAATTACAGCTCGCTTTCCGGAGCCAGCGTCGTGACCTCCGCTCTGGGACCTCTGCTGGCCGAACGGGGTTGGGAAGTTTCCGTTTTCTCGCATCGCTTCCCGGACGCGGATGGCGGCGCGCCGGAAGCGGCGGTGACCCGCCGCGCGGTGGGGATGATACCTTTTTCCTCCGCCATCCGGGCCGCCAGCTTTGACTATTTTTGCCGCCGCGAAGCCCGCCGCGCGGGCCTGACCCTTCTGTGCGGCCACGGCGACTTGACCCGGCAGGATATCTGCGTGCTCAACAACTGCGACGCCGCCGAGGCTTTCTTTTGCGGCGGCGTGCGCCCCCCCTCGCCCGGAACGCGCTACGTCCGCAGCCGCCAATTCGGCAAGGGGGCCTACCGTAAAATCGTGGCCGTTTCCAGACGGGTCGCCGACGACTGCGCCCGCTTCTACGGCGTTCCGGAAGACGACATCCAAGTCATTTATTGGGGCGTGGACCTGCGGCGCTTTCATCCCGCCAACAAAGACCTGCACGGACGCGCGTTGCGCCGGCGAATGGGAATCCCAGAAAATGCGGCGCTGTTTCTATCCATCATCTCGGGCAACCCCGTCAAACGCAACATCGCCGCGCTCTTGGACGCCGTCGAAAGGGCACGCGTCGCGCCCGCGGCCTCGCTCCTTTTGGTGGGCCCTGAATCGGTGCTGGCGCATCCGCAGGCCAAACGGCTTCAGCATGCACGGCGATTGTTTCATCTGCCGGGTTCCCGGTCCGTGGAGCACTGTTATGCGGCGGCGGACGCCTTCATCCTGCCGGCAAAATACGAGGAGTTCGGCCTGACCGCCCTGGAGGCGATGGCCTCGGGCTTGGCCGTCGTCGTCAGCTCGATGGCCGGGGCTTCGGAACTTCTGCAGTCCGGCGACGGCATCATCCTGCGCGACCCGGCGTCGGCGCATGAGCTCTCCAAGATTTTGGAAGAGCTCGCAGCATCCAAACCTCTGCGGGAGGAGCTCAAAGCCAAGGCGCGCCGACGCGCCGAGCAGTTCCCGTGGTCCAAGACGGCGGATCAGTGGATCGAGATGATGGACAGGCTGCGCCCAGTTCCCCAGGCGTTGGCGGAGGCGGCCGCGTGAAAATCCTCGTCATTCAGCTTAAGCGCATCGGCGACGTGATTTTGACGACCCCTGTTTTCGACGCGCTTCGCCGCCGCTATCCACAGGCCCAAATCGATTTTCTGGTCGAATCTCCATCGCATGAGGCGGTCCGGGATCATCCGTGCCTCAACCGGGTTCTCATCTATGATCCCCGGACTCCCCTGCGCTGGATCGCGGCGCTCCGGCGGGAAGGCTATGACTGGGTGATCGACTTCCTCGGGACGCCGCGCAGCGCCATTATCGCCGCCGCCAGCGGCGCCGCCGTCAAAGCCGGGCCCGGTCATGTATTTTCCGCCTGGGCGTATTCCCACAAATTCATCGAAAACGCGGCGACGGAATACGCGGCCGTCGCCAAGCTCAAAATGCTCGCGCAACTGGGATTGGAACTACCCGCCCGCGCGCCCGAGCTTTACTTCGCCCTCAGCCCCGATGAAAAAGACCAGGCCGCCCGGCAGCTTCAGTCGATTTTTCCCGGCGCCGGGCGGGTTGGGGGCGACTATGGTCCCCACGAACCGCCGCTGATCGGCCTCGCTCCCCATTCCCGCCGCATCACCCGGCAATGGCCGCAGGCCCACTTCATCGAGTTGGGAAGGCGAATCACGCGGCAGATCGGAGCCGATCTCATCGTGTTTTGGGGACCCGGGGAAAAGGCCGAGGCCAAGGCCATCGCCGCCGGGATCGGGGATCGAGCCCGGGCGTGCCCCCAAACCAAGACCTTAAACCAGCTTGGCGCTTACCTCTGGCACTGCGACGCGCTCGTCACCAATTGCAACGGCCCGCGGCATATCGCCACCGCCCTGGGCATTCCAACGCTCACCGTGCACGGCTCCAGCGACCCGGCGGCATGGAATCCGCCCCCTGAAAACGCCGAGACTGAAAACTCCCGGTTCCCCTTCATACGCCGGGAAGACCTTTTTTGCATCGGCTGCCGCAAGAACCGCTGCCCGTACGAACTGCAATGCCTGCGGGATTTGTCACCTCAAGTCGTATTTGATAAATTGATGCGTCTTCTTCAGCGAAGAAAAATTGAGGCCTATGAACGCGGTTGAATGGCAGAAAGAGCTCAGCCGGTCGCTGCCTGGAAAGGCCTTTTTGGCGCTGGCATCGCTGGCTTACGCCGCGGGGTTCTGGCTGCACCGGGCGCTTTACAAAATCGGCATCCTTAAGTCCCGGCGTTTCCCCATTAAAATAGTCTGCATCGGCAACCTGACGGCGGGAGGCACGGGGAAGACCAGCGCCGTGCTTTTGGCCGTCGAGGAACTCCATGGCCAAAAACTCAAGACCGCGATCTTAAGCCGCGGCTACGGCAGGCCCAATTCGGCGGCCGGAGTTTCGGTGTTGGGCAACGGCCACCCCTTTTCCTGGCAGGACTGCGGAGACGAACCCTGGATGCTGCACCAAGCCCTCAAAGACAAGGGAATCCCGATCTTCATCTCGCCCAACCGAGTGCAGGCCGCCGAACAGGCGGCGCGCAGTTTTCCGCTTGACGTTTTGGTCATGGACGACGGCTTCCAACATTGGCCGCTCCAAAGAGACCTCGACGTCGTCTGCGTCAGCGCCCTGGACCCCTTCGGCGGGGGCTGGCTGCTGCCGCTGGGCTTCTTGCGGGAACCCAAGTCCGGCCTGCGCAGAGCCGGCCTCATTTTGTTGACGCACACCGACCGGGTTCCGGAGCGCTCCGTTTTGAGGCTGCGCCGCGAGCTGGCGCGCATCGCCCCTGAAGTCCCGGTGGTGGAGTCCGTGCACCGTCCCGCGGCGTTCATCGACTTGAGAAACCAAAAAAGCCTCGCGCTCGACCATATGGACAAAAGGGACGCGGCCTCGCTTTCGGCCATCGGCAGCCCGCAGCAATTTGAGGAGCAATTAAAATCCCTCAACATACGCCTCAAGCAGATCTGGCGCTATCCGGACCATCACCCCTACGCCTTGAGCGAATTTGAGTCGCTCAACACGCTCGCCGGCGCGCTGCCGATCATCACCACGCTCAAAGATTTTGTCCGTTTCCCGAAGGACTGGCAAAGCGCCTTGTCCGGCGAAGTGCTCGCGTTTTCAGCGCGGCTTGAAATCGTCAGAGGCAAGAAGATATGGACGCAAAAACTGTCGCTGCAATAACCTTGGAGCAGCGCCTCGCCTACGGGGGCGTCAAGGCGCTGGAGGCCTTATTGCGCGGGCTCTCCTGGCGCCAAGCGCAGTGGCTCGGCGGTTTTTTGGGAACCGCGGCGTCCAAGGTGTGGAGGTCCCGCTGGAATCTGACTCTGAACAACCTCCGCTTCGCCTTTCCCGATAAAACCGAAAAACAATTGCGCGCCCTCGCCCTTGAGATTTGGCAAAATAACGGAAAGACGGGCGCCGAGCTCATCAAGTCGAGGCATCTGTCGAACCAAGAGGTGGAAAGCCTTTGCCGCTTCGAAAATTTTGAGGTCGTAGAAAAGCTCATCGCGTCCGGCCGCGGCGGAATCCTCCATACCGGCCATTTGGGAAACTGGGAAGTGGCGGGGACATCCATCGCCCCCTTAAGAAGCAAGCTGGCGGGCATCGCCCGGCACATCAAAAATCCCCTCATCGACCGGTGGCTCCTTGAAACGCGCCAAATGCGAGGCAGCAAGGTCATCTATCACCATGACCCGTTTTTTTCGGCCGCCAGGCATATTAAGCACGGCGGATTTGTCGGCATCCTCATGGATCAAAATTTGCACCAAGGCGGCGTCTTCGTCCCCTTTTTCGGGAGGCCGGCCGCGACGACCACGCTGACGGCGCTTTTGGCCGTCAAGCTCGGTTGTCCGGTCATCGGGTTCAATATTTGGAGAGAAGGCCCCCAGATCGTCGGCCGCTTTGAAGAACCGCTGTACGCGCGCCGGAACTCCGATCCGGAGCAAGAAACGCTCCGGATGACGGCGGAGCTCACCGGCATACTGGAAAAATGGATTCGCCAGCGCCCGGACAATTGGCTCTGGGGCCACAACCGCTGGAAAAGAGTTCCGGGCGCGGAGGACAAGATGGTTGAGGCGATCGCAGCATGAGCCTATGCAGATAGATTCCCCCATCATCGACGCCGGCCGCCCGTCCGAAAGGCAGCCGCCATTTTCCGCCCCGGGTTCCGCCCCGTGGCGAAATTGCCTGCGCTACTCCGTTTACTTGTATGCGTTGAGCTCTCCGTTGTCGATCGCGGCCACCAACATGAGCTGGTGTTTGGGCGCGATTTGCCTGGCCGCCCTGTCGTGGAAAAACCGGCGTCTGCCGTTGCCGGCTTCCACGGGCCTTGGCCGGGCAATGTGGCTGTATGTAGGCGTGGCCATTATCACCAGCGCCGCGGGAATCGAGCCGCGCGTCAGCTTCGCCCACTTTATATCGGACGCCCACAAGCTGTGGCTGTATTACCTGTGGTCCACGGTCTTGGCGATCGAGCCCGCGCCCAAAGCGCTCATTTTTCTCGGGATCGGATTTTCGTTGTCGTCTTTATGGGGCGTCGGACAAACCGCGCACGCCTACGCGACGGAGAGTTTCTGGGACATGGCCACGGGCGGCGTCCACCATATCACCTACGGCGAACAGTTGGCTTTCGCGCTGCTGGGAGTGGTCGCCTTTTTCACCCTTTTTCCCCGCCATTTAAAGATCGCCCCCAATAACTCCGGCGCCAACGGCGCCGCCGCCGCGCAGCGCGCCGATCCTCGGGTTTTCTGGGCGCTCTGCGGTTTCTTCCTGTTGGGCGCAAGCGCGTTCATTTGCAGCCAAACCCGGGGAGCCTGGGTCGGCTTCACGATTTCCGTGCTGGGCTTGTTCGCCCTTTACCCTTTCACCCTCAAAACCGCCCTAAAAATAGCGCCGGCCTTCGTGCTGATATTCGTATTTCTTCTGCCGCAGCAAGGCCTCCACGAGCTTGAAAAAAGAGGGGCCTCCATTTTCGACGTCAACGAGAACAGCAGCCGCCTGGAGCTTTGGGATGTGGCGCTGCGCATTCACGACGACCACCCGCTCAGCGGGGTCGGTCCCAACAACTACAGAAAATCCTTTCAATTCTATCATCCGGGGCGCCTGGACCATGATCGCGTATGGGGAACCGCGCACAACCTCTACCTGCACCATCTGGCCGAGAGAGGCTACCTGGGGCTCTTGAGCCTGCTGCTGATAGTCCTCGTCTCGCTCACGCGCAGTTGGAAAAATTTTCGATCGCGCCCCAATTACTGGAGCCTTTGGATTTTATTGGTAACGCCCGCCTTCTGGATCATGAACATCACCGAAGTCGCCTGGGGAGACGCCATGGTGTGGATGCTGTTTCTGTTCCTCTGGAACTGGGCGTATTTCAACAGCCAAAAAGAGCCGCCGGTTGCCATTTAGCGCTGAAATCCGGATGCAAAAGAAATTCATCTTCCTGGACCGGGACGGCACGCTGATTTATGACCGCCCGGGTCATTATCTGACGCGCCCTGAAAAATTGCGCTTTTACAAATCCGCCTTCAAGGCCTTGCGGATACTCTCCGCGGAGGGCTATCAGTTCGTCATTTTAACCAACCAATCCGGAATCGCGCGGCGGTGGCTGACCGAAAGGACTCTAGATAGGATCCATGGCAAGCTTCTGCAAACCCTCAAGAAAAACCGCATCTCCGTCGCGGGCATTTACTATTGCCCGCACGCCCCGGAAGACCGCTGCCGTTGCCGCAAGCCCAAGACGGCGCTGGCGCGCCGCGCCGTGCGCGAGCTGAGACTTCCGCTCAAAAATGCCTACGTGATCGGCGACAAAAAAGCGGACGTCGATTTGGGCAGAAATTTAAGAATTCCATCGATCTTGCTGAAAACAGGGCACGGCAAGAGCCAGATTCAAAAGTTCGGGGACAAGATTATGCCGGCGTATCGGGCCCGGAATTTGCTGCGCGCCGCCAGATGGATCGTCCGCCAACAAGCGAAAGGAAAACAGTGAGCACCTTTTGGAGCCGGTACCGAGTCCGCATCAGTCAAGGGCTTGGCGTGCTGGTCTTAGCGGCCTGCCAACCTTGCGATTGGCGCCTCTTTGAGGCCGGACTGCTGGTCGCCGCCTTGGGCGAAGCCGTCCGGTTTTGGGCCTCCGGTCACCTGAGCAAAGATGCTGCGCTGGCTCAGGATGGACCTTACCTGCTCATCCGCAATCCGCTTTACTTCGGATCGTTCGGGATCGCCATCGGTTTTTTGATTGCGGTGAGCAATCCTGCAACCTGGCTCACGACCGCATCCATTTGGGCTTTGGTCCTGGGAGGGTTCCACCGCATGTACACGCACGCCATTCGTTCCGAAGAAGCGCATTTGGCCGGCCTTTTCGGCGACGCATTTGACCGCTACCGGCGGCGAACCCCGGCCTTTTGGCCTCGCCCCGGAGACCTTCCGCAAGCGCTCAAATCCACCTCCTTTTCTTTCCAAAAAGCTAAAAAAAACAAGGAACCGCAAACGTTGGCCGCGGTCCTGGCGGCGATGCTGCTGGTGGGGCTGAAGCTTCGCTTCCATGCGTAGCGCTAAGCCCTGGCTCCTGGCCGCCGCGTTCATTTTATGCCGGCTGCCGGCGCAGGGGCAAGCGCCGGCCGTCCCGATAAAAACGGCGGCGATTCCCACGCCCTACCCCGCCGACCTTCAATCGCTCTACCACAGCGCCGTTTTATCAACGGATGTGCCCAAAGTCGCCTGGTTTCCCGAGTCGCTTGAATACGAAGTTGATTGGGGCGTCGTTTCGGTCGGCATCGCGACTTTGTCGGCGCACGATGTGGTCCTTTTCAACGGCCGGCTGGCCTACCGCATCATCTCCACGGCCCATACCGCCAAATTGTGGGACGCATTTTACAAAGTCCGGGATTCAAACGAAGCCTGGATAGACGCCTACAGCCTGGACTCCCTGGGTTATCTGAAGAATCTGCGGGAGGGACGATTTTTCAGGGATGAGTGGGTGCTTTTCTACAAAGACATTTCCCGTTTCCTAGCTCAAGAAAAGAACCGAAAAGGGGACGTCGAATATTCCCAGGGAGAGATTTCCGTCCCCATCCATGATATCCTGTCTTCCATGTATTACATGCGCAATCAGGACCTGAAAGTGGGGCAGGAGTACATCGTCGACGTCAACACCAAGCAAAACTGGCCGCTGGTCATCAAAGTGCACCGCAAAGAGAGGCTGAAAGTCCCGGCCGGAGATTTTGACTGCTTTAAGATCGAGCCCCTTCTCCGGGAGGAAGGGATATTCATTCAAAAGGGCAAAAAATTGGTCATCTGGCTCTCGGACGATCCCCGCCACATTCCCGTCGAAATGCAGGCGGAAGTTTTCTTCGGGCATATCAAAGCGCGGCTTTCAAAAATCGAGTAAGGCGGCCCGTATATTGTAAAATCTAAGCATGGAAAAGACTGAAAGACTTTTGAGCACCCTCGGCAAATTCCGCGGAAAAAAAATCCTGGTCGTGGGCGACATCATGCTCGACAACTTCATCCGCGGAAAGGTCAAGCGCATTTCACCCGAAGCCCCCGTTCCGATCATCAACGTCACGCATGAAACCTACGTTCCCGGAGGAGGCGGCAACGTCGCCTGCAATTTGGCGGCCCTCGGCGTCAAAGTCACGTTGCTTAGCGTGGTGGGCGCCGACGACGCCGGGAACCGCCTGCGGACCGATTTGAGCAGCCGCGGAATCGAGACGGCCTGCATCCTCACGGATGCGGAGCGGCCCACCATTCAAAAAATACGCGTCATCGCCGAGCACCAGCAGGCCCTGCGTTTCGACCGCGAATCCACGCACCCCCTCTCCGCCGCCCTGCGCCGGCAGTTGCTGGCCCAGGTCAAGGTCCAAATTCCCTTGTCCGACGCCGTGGTTCTTTCCGACTACGGGAAGGGCATTTTCACCCCGGAAGTCCTCACCTTCTGCATCGGCGCCTCGCACCGCCATCTCAAGCCGGTGGTCATTGATCCTAAAATAGAGCACTTCAAGAAATACCGGCATGCCACCTGCTTGACCCCCAATACTTTGGAGGCCTGGCAAGGCATGCGCCTGATACCCAAAGACGGGCAAGCGCACGTCGAAGAGCTTGGAAAAAAAATTCTTCAGCGGCTTCGCTTGACGGCCTTGCTGCTGACGCAGGGAGAAGAGGGCATGACCCTGTTTGAGAGCGCCCCGCGCCTGAGAATCACCCACATCCCGACGACGGCCGCTCAGGTGTTCGATGTCACGGGCGCCGGCGACACCGTAATCGCCGTCTTAACGGCGGCCCTGGCCTGCGGCGCCGGCTTCTTGGACGCGGCGACCATCGCCAACCATGCCGCGGGCGTCGTGATCGGCAAGCTGGGAACCGCGACGGTGACCCCTGAGGAGATCATCACCCACATCCAGCATGCAAAATAACCTCACGGCCGCCATCATCATCCCCGCCCGCTACGGCTCCACTCGCTTTCCCGGAAAAGTCCTAAAAATGTTGAACGGCAAGACCGTTCTTGAATGGTGCTACCAGGCCGCCATCCGGTCTCAAGCGGGTCCCGTGCTCATCGCCACGGACGACCCGCGCATTCAAAAAGCGGCCGCGCAATTCAACGCGCCTTCGGTTCTGACCTCCGGCCTCTGTCCTTCCGGCACGGACAGGGTCTACGAGGCCGCAAAATCCCGGCCGGAGGACGTTATCATCAACCTCCAAGGCGACGAGCTTTTCGTCGAGCCCGACACGGTTCAAAAAATCCTATCGGCGCTGCGCCAAGACCCGGGGGCCGCCATCGCCACCGCCGCCGCGCCCCTGCTTGACGCCGCGAAAATAAACAGCCCGCACACGGTCAAGGTGGTGCTCAGCGCCCAAGGCCGCGCCCTGTACTTTTCCCGCAGCCCCATCCCGCACGCTTCCAAGACGACGCCTGGGCCGGTTTGTCTTGAGCATATAGGCATTTACGCGTTCCGGAAAAAGTCCCTGGAGCAGTTTGTGCGCTTGCCGGTCGGCCGCCTCGAGGCGCTGGAAGGCCTTGAGCAGCTTCGCGCTCTGGAAAACGGCCTTCCCATCCAGGTGGTGACCGTGGGGAGCGCGCCCGTCAACATCAACGTTCCTGAGGACCTCGAACACGCCGCAAGGCGATTAAAGGAGCAGCATGCCTAAATACATTTTCGTATCCGGCGGAGTATCCAGTTCCTTAGGCAAAGGCATCTCGGCCGCGTCCCTGGGGCGGCTGCTGGAATCGCGCGGCCGCTCCGTCACCATGCTCAAATGCGATCCGTATATCAACGTGGACCCCGGGACCATGAATCCGTATCAGCACGGAGAGGTCTTCGTGACCGATGACGGGGCCGAAACGGACCTGGATTTGGGACATTATGAACGCTTTTTGGACGTCGATATGCGGCGCATCAACAACATCACGACCGGCCAAATTTACGCTTCCGTCATCGCCAAGGAACGGCGCGGCGACTACCTCGGCGACACCGTCCAAGTCATCCCCCACATCACCGACGCCATCAAACGGCAGTTTAGAGCCGTGGCCAAAGGCCACGACGTCGTGATCATTGAAATCGGCGGAACCGTCGGCGATATCGAGAGCCTCCCTTTTTTGGAGGCCGCCCGGCAGATGAAGCAGGACGTGGGCGAGGAGAACGTGATGTATGTCCACGTCACTCTGGTCCCGTACCTGCGCTCCTCCAATGAGATCAAGACCAAACCGACCCAGCATTCGGTTGGAAAACTGCGCGAAATCGGCATCGACCCCGATTTAATTATTTGCCGCTGCGAACAGCCCATCAGCAGGGAGATCCGCGACAAAATCTCGCTGTTTTGCAGCGTCCCTCAAAAAGCCGTCATCGACGCCCCCGATGTCGCCTCCATTTACGAAGTTCCGGCGCTTTTTCAAAAACAGGGCGTCGATTCGCTGATCTTGAGGCGCCTCGCCGCGCGATCCTCCCGGAAAGACTTGAGCCAATGGCGCAAGTGGATATCGCGCCTTAAGTCTCCCACCGGCCAGAGGGCGTCTATCGCCGTCGCCGGCAAATACACGGACCTGCGCGACGCCTATAAATCGCTGCAGGAAGCCATTATTCATGCCGGCGTCCATAACGGAGCGAAGCTGGATATCCGCTATGTCGACGTGGACCGGGCGGACCTGGTCCAGGAGCTCAAAAAGTCCGATGGGATCATCATCCCCGGCGGCTTTGGGGACCGCGGGGTGGAGGCTAAGATAGGCGTGGCGCGCTTCGCGCGGCGAACCAAGACGCCTTTTTTGGGCATTTGCCTAGGCATGCAATGCGCCGCGATTGAAATCGCGCGCAATTTGGCCAAGCTCAAGAACGCGAACTCCACGGAGTTCGACCGCGGCACCCCCCACCCCGTTATTTCCATGCTCGAGGGGCAAAGATCGGTCACCCAAAAAGGAGGCTCCATGCGGCTCGGCGCCTACCAGTGCCGCATCCTTGCCGGATCCCAGGCCCGCTCGATTTACCGCCGGCCGCAAACGACGGAGCGTCACCGCCACCGCTACGAATTCAACAACCGCTACAAACAGACGCTTGAAAAGGCCGGGTTGAAGGTGGTCGGCGTCGAGCCCGCGCAAAATTTGGTCGAGATCGTGGAGTTTCAGCCGCATCCCTGGTTCATCGCGGTCCAGTTTCACCCGGAATTTAAGTCGAGGCCGAACAGGCCCCATCCGTTGTTCCGCGCCTTCGTGGGAGCCTGCCTCCGGAATTCCCGGAGGCGCCGCCGCGCCACTGGCGCATCCGGGTCCCCGCAGCACTGCGAAGGGGGCCGCCGCGCGCGCAAATGACTGCGCCCCCGGTTCGACACGGGAGTTTGATAAATACTTAAATATGCCTATGCCGCTCAAGATGCGTTCCGTCAAAGTCGGGGATGTTCTTTTTTCCAACCGCTCCCCGCTGGTGTTCGTCGGCGGCACCTGCGCGCTGGAGTCCGAATCCCTGTTGTTGCGGGTCGGGCGCCATCTCCGGGATATCGCGCGAAAGTCGGGCTTCGCCTTCGTTCTGAAATGCTCCTACGACAAAGCCAACCGCACCAGCCTCAAATCCTTCCGCGGCCCCGGATTGGAGAAGGGCCTGCAAATTCTGGCCCGCGTCAAAGAAAAACTTCAAGTTCCCCTCTTGACGGACGTGCATGAAACGTGGCAGGCCGAGCCCGTGGCCCGGGTGGCCGACATCCTGCAAATTCCCGCCTTTCTTTGCCGGCAAACGGACCTATTGCTCGCCTGCGGGCGAACTCAAAAGACGGTGAACATAAAAAAGGGGCAATTCATGACCCCTTGGCAGATGAAGCACGCCATTGACAAGGTGCGCTCGACCGGCAACCGGCGCATCTTGCTGACGGAGCGCGGCAGCAGCTTCGGTTACGGAAACTTGGTGGTCGACATGCGCTCGCTGGAGATCATGAAGGGTTTCGGCACTCCGGTCATCTACGACTGCACGCACTCCGTTCAGCTCCCAGGCGCCCTCGGCGGCGCGACCGGAGGCCAGCAGCAATTCATCCGGCCGTTGGCCCGGGCCGCGACCGCGCTGGGAATTTCCGGAATTTTCTTTGAGACTCACCCGGAGCCCGGCCGGGCGCTTTCGGACGGGACCAACGCCATCCCAATGAATGAAGTGCAAACTCTCGTGCGCGACCTTAGATCCATCGATGGAATCGTCAAAAGTTTCGCGAAGGGGGCCGCCGCGCCGCTGGCGCATCCGGGTCCCCGCCCCCGTGCCGGAGGCACGGGACGAATGAAGCCGCAGAGCGGCGTGTCGAGCACTGCGAAGGGGGCCGTTTCATGAAATGTCCCAATTGTTCGGCTGACAACAAGGACGCGGCCAAAATCTGCAAGAAGTGCGGCAGGGATTTCCGCCTCCCTCCGGCCTGGTTTCCAAATTGGCGCTGGCATGTCCGGACGCTGGCCAGCATCTATGTTTGCCTCATCCTCGTCTTTTTCGCCGTCAAATACCTGCTGCGGCAACTGCCGCCTCCCTATCACATCCGGGACATTCCGCCGGAAACCACCCCTTGGCTGAGATATAGAGGGAAATGAAAGCCCGAAAACCGGCGATCCTCAAACGCGCGCAAGAGGTGCTCCGCATCGAAGGCGAGGGGATATTAAACCTCCTCCGGCGCCTGGATCGCTCCTTTGAGAAGGCCGTCGACATCCTTTTTTCGACGCAAGGAAAAGTGGTGGTCATCGGCATGGGAAAATCCGGGCTGATCGGCCGCAAGCTCGCCGCCACCTTTTCTTCGACCGGAACGCCTTCGCTTTTCCTGCATCCCGCTGAAGCCCTGCACGGCGACTTAGGCATGCTCAGCCGCTCGGACACGGCTCTGATGTTGTCGTATTCCGGGGAGACCGAAGAGATCAAGCGCCTCATTCCGTCCCTGAAGAGCAAAAACATCCCCGTCGTCGCCATCACGGGAAAACCTCGCTCACAACTGGCCTTAAGAGCCGACGTGGCGATTTTAACCGCCGTATCGCGCGAAGCTTGCCCCTACAATATCACGCCCACCGCCTCCACAACCGCGATGCTGGCCATGGGAGACGCCATCGCGATGGTTCTCATGCAGATGCGCGGTTTCAGGGAAAAAGATTTCGCCCAGCTTCATCCGGGCGGGTCTCTGGGAAAGCTCCTCACCCTCAAGGTCAAGGACCTCATGCGAACCAAAGCTCATTATCCCGTCACCTTCCAGCATAAGACGGTCCGCGAAGCGCTTTTTGTCATGAGCCGAACCCGATTGGGGGCGACCAGTGTCGTCGACCGCGCCGGACGGCTGGTGGGTTTTTTTACCGACGGGGATCTTAGAAGGCAGCTCCAGAGCGACCGGAAGGCCCTGGAGCGCAAATTATCGGAGGTTATGACGCGCTCTCCGGTAACCATGTGTCCGGAAGATCCGGCTCAGAAAGCCGCCGTTTTTTTCAATAAAAACAACATCGACAATCTGCCGGTGGTCGACCCGGCGTCCCGCAAACCTGTTGGAATTTTAGATGAGCGGGACCTGCTGTCGGAAGGGCTCGTTTAGAGCGCGCCCATGACCGCGTCACGCTTTGTCGATGCTGGAGACGGCAATTGCGGCAAAGGCGGCTTGCTGCGCCGCGCAGCCGTCGCGGCGACCGGCTTTTTTTGCGTCGCGGCATGGACGGCCGCCTGCAGCGGCGCCTCTCCATCTCCCAAGCGCGTGATCGAACAGAGAATCGAGCGCCTGCATTTAATCGCGGACGCCGACGGGAAGCGAAGCTGGGAATTGCGGGCCGTAGAGGCCGAACTCCTGGACGACCCCCCAAAAGCGGTGCTTACGGAGCCGCAAATCTACTTTTTCAAGAAAGGAGCCCGGATATCCCAAGTGAGCTCGCGGCGTGGCGAAGTGTTTACCTCAAGCCACGACATTCATCTTTCTTCGGCGGTGGTGTTCGTGTCGTTGACCGACTCCACGACGCTGCGCACCGATTCCCTGCGGTACTCCTCCAAGCGGGACAAAATCTTCACCCAGTCCCGCGTCGCCGTGACCCGTCCCGGGGGCCGGATTGACGGGCAGGGTCTTGAGGCCGCGCCGGACCTATCCGAAATCAGGATCAAAAATCAGCGTTCAGTGATCTCAAGATGAATTTTAAATTCCTCCTCCGCGCGATCGCCCTGACGCTTTTATGGACTGCCGGGGCCGGCGCGGCGCCCTCCGACATTCAAGGGCGCGCCATCCGCAGCGACCAATGGATCATCCGCCGGAAAGAAAAAGAAGAAGAATTCATCGGCAACGTCTCTTTCCAATCTGAGAAAGCGCAGGTCAGCTCGGATTGGGCCTTGATCAGAGACGAGCAGATATTCCGCGCCCGCGGACATCTCCACATCGAAAAAAAACTCGCCGAAAACGAGCGGCTGGAACTATGGGGGGACGAGGGGGTTTATTCAGAGACGGAGCGAAAAGCCCGAGCCGAAGGCAACCTCCGATTCCTCCACTCCACGGCCGGCGCTTCCCGCAGCGGCACGGCGGACAAAGCCCTTTGGGACGGCGGACTTGAACAACTCACCCTGACCGGCCGCGTTCACCTGACCGGTCCCGATTACTCCGCCTGGAGCCGTCAAGCGGTTTACCATCGCCCAACCGGCGAGATCGCCCTTGAAGGCGGAAGGCCGACGGCTCGCGCCCAGGATCGCGATTGGACCTCCGAAATCCAGGCTGAAAATATTTTATTGGATTTGCGCCGCCAGAGGATCGCGGCGAGAGGGCAGGTTCACGGGTGGATCAATTTTGAAAGAAATAACCCGGGACGCTAAGCATGCAGCTTAAAGCCGCCAATTTGACCAAAGGCTACCGAAACAAGCCCGTCATCAAAGGCATCAGCCTCCACGTCTCATCGGGAGAGGTGGTCGGGTTATTGGGGCCCAACGGCGCCGGAAAGACGACGACCTTTTACAGCATCGTCGGTTTTATTCGCCCAGAGTCGGGGGATATTTATCTCGATGAGGAGCCCATCACCCATTTGCCGATGTATGAGCGCGCCCGCAAGGGGCTCGGATATCTGGCGCAGGAGCCGACCGTATTTAAAGGCTTGACCGTGGATCAAAATCTCCGGGTAGTTTTGGAACGCAACATCAAGGACCGGCGGGAGCAATCAAAACTGATTGACCAGCTTCTGCATGATTTCGGGCTTGCCAAATTAAAGGACCAAAAGGCATGGACCCTTTCGGGCGGCGAGAAGAGGCGGCTGGAAGTCAGCCGGGCCATGATTCAAAAACCGAAAATCATCCTGCTGGACGAGCCTTTTGTCGGAATCGATCCCATCACCATCAGCGAGCTGAAGGATTTAATTCAACGCCTCAAGAGCCAGGGCCTTGGAATTCTGATCACCGACCACAATATACGCGAAACCCTGACCATCATAGATCGCGCGTATCTAATTTTTGACGGAAAGATTCTCACCGAAGGCGATTCTCAGCATCTATTGCAGGACAAAGATACCCGGCAGCTCTATTTGGGCGCCGATTTCAAAATGTAGCGCCCCAGCCGCCAGGCACCCCTAGGTGAACACTTCCAGGTGGGTGTGTAGGCCGGCGCGCCGGGCCGTCGCGTAAGCTTTTTTAAATAATCTTTCGGATTGGGCGGTCCTTCCCAGGGCATACCCGACAGAGGCAAGCGACAATTGGCTGAGAACCTGCCCGCGCGCCTCATTGAATCCGGAAAAATCCTTCCATGCGCGCTGAAACCATTTTTCCGCCTCTTGCAAGCGGCCGCATTGCCGATGGGTTTCGCCGATCCCCCACTCGACATATCCCAAATCCACCCGGTCGCCCAAGCGGCGATAAAGGCCATAGGCAAGCCGGTATAGCTCCAAAGCCCCATCGTAACGGTGCCTGCGGCGCAATGCGTTGGCCAATCCGCACCGGGCATAAGCGAGACCAAAAAGGTCCTGCGTTTTGCCGAAGAGAATGCCCGCGTTGCGGTAATTGTCTTCCGCGCCGGTCAAATTGCCGCGCATTCTTTCGGTTCCGCCCAACCCGCAACGGGCATAAGCCTGGGCTTGAGAATCCTTCAGCCGTCCGGCAAGAGAAAGCGATTTCAGAAAGGATCCGCTCGATAGCCGATACGCCCCCTTCAAGCGGTAGACGCCGCCCAAAGCCCAATACACGAAGCACAATTCCTCAAGCGCGCCCGCCGTCGCGTAGCGTCTTTTGAGATTGCGCAAAAGCCGCAGGCTAAGCGATAATTTCCCGCGGGCGCGCTCTATGAGCGCCCACTCAAGTTTGGACCTCAGCTTTAGCCCGTTCTCCAGGGCCATCGCCCGAGCGCAGTAGCCGGCAGCTTCATCCGTCCGTCCCAAACTCCTCAAACACGCCGCCAAAGCCAAAAAAATGTCGATATTGAGAACCGGGTCCAAGCCTGCCTTTTCTCGCAAAGCCTTTTGATGATTGTTAATCGCCGCTGAAAAAAAACCCAGAGCACGGAAAGATTCCCCACGCAAGTAATCGCGCTCCACGCGAAAAATGGACGGAATTTGCGTCTTCGGATTCTTAGCAAGAACGAAAAGCGCTTCCCTCGGCCTGCCGGAATCCAAATAGACTCTTGCCCTTTCAAAGCGGTCCAAAAACATGCTTTACCTCCTGCCGTTAAGCAGGTCTTGGGCCGCCTGGACTATGCTCCCGGCGGCGTCGGGAGAAACGCAATGCGTTTCCTCGTAGTGGTGTCCCGGCGGCCGGGGCTCCACCAATAAGGTGGGCGCGATTTTAAAATCGTATTCGGGCACGATGTAGCCGAGCTCATCGTTGGCTAGGCCGATGAGCATCCGAAAGGGCCCTTTCATCGAATCCTTCAGATACGGCGGCCGGGGCGCCCGGTTTAACTCCGGCGGCGCCGAATTCAACGGCGAAAGCAGCGGATACCCGAAGCGAAACCGCCCATCGTAGCCGCCGATGGCCAACTCCGGAAAAAGCTCCCCCGGAATGCCCAAAATTTCCACCGGACCAAACCGAATGCGGCTAACCTCCGTGGTAATCCACGGCAACTCCTCGGTTTTTAGGCGAAAGACCGCGTGTCGCAGGGACAATAGCCAGACTTTCCACCGGCTCAAAACTTCGCCTTTTCCGTTTGAAACCGCGTGCCCAAAAGTCAATTTGGGCAAAAAGACAAGATAGCGGGAATTTTCGACCCGAAGGCGGAGCGATTTGAAGCTCCACTCCACCGTGGACGGCGCCGTCCCTTTGCGTGGACCGCCGACCAGGGAATTGACTTGCTCAGTCAGAATTTCGCCTAATTTCTCGGAAGCGGCGAAATCATCCTCTCCAACCCCTTTTAGGGCCTCGTTATCCGGGAAAACCAAGCCCCCCACCGAACCGGAAAAATAAACGCAGGTCCCGCCCAATCTACCCTCGACGCCATCGCAAAGCTGGCCCGGAAAATCCGCCGTCAGCAAGGTATTGTCGCGCTGAAGAACTTCAGGGTGGCAAGACCAGTTCACGATTGTCGCGATCGTCTTTTGACCGCGCTTGGACAGAATGCGCACGGCGGTCATCTCGGGATCCATGACCACCGGATCGCGGGAATCTCTGGCGAGTCCCTTCATGTTGAGGTTTTTCTTGCCGGAGACCATTTCGGCCTCTTGGAGCTGCGTCGCCAGTTCGCGGAGCAAAGCGGCGATTTGACTCCGGACGTAGGCCTGATAGCTCGCGTCGACGCCGGAGAGCCCCGGAAAACGGCCCCAAAAGCCCAGCGTGTCCGGACCGGAGTGATTGTGAGTGGCGGCGATCAGAAGGTATTGCTTTCCCGGGTCATAGGCCAGCAGCTTTCTGACCTCTTCCACGTCCTGCTGGAAGAAGCCGATCAGATCCAAGGCCACCAAGCCGACGGTCTTCTTGCCGTCGGAGAGCAAAACTCCCCGGGCGTAAATTTTGTCGTGGATGCCGGCCGGTTTGCGTCCACGATCGCCGTAACCGGCCAAATAAACCTTGTGCCTTTTAAAATCCGGGGTGATGTCCATCTTGCCGCCGGCTGCGTAAAAGGCGGCATCGGCCGCCGCCGCTGAAAACACAAGCCAGACAACAAGAAGCCAATGACAACGCCACGCATTAGCTCGAAATTCCAATTTAAGCTTCAAGTCCGGCCCCCACGCCTTCCGGCCTCGCCTCGACCATACGCACAAAGGTTCAAAACAGGGCACGCCCGGCAGGCTGGATTTTTCTTATGGCAATGCTCCTTGGCCAGGCGCACCAGCAAGGCATGGTATTCCTGGTACAGCGGCACGGATTTCGGCAGATTCTCTTGAAAATAACGCTGCACCTCATGATATTCTTGGGTCAGGAACTGCCCCAACCGATTTCCGATCCTCCGGGTGTAGGCATCCACGACAAACACCGGCCGGTTTCCCGCATACAGCAGGATGGAATCCGCCGTCTCCGGGCCGATGCCGTGAATCTCCAGAAGCTCTTGCCGGAGAGCCCCCAGCGGCCGCCGGAGCCAAGCGTCAAGGTCGCCGCCATGACGACGCCAAGCGTAACCCACGAATATCTTAACTTTTTTGGCCTTTTGAACAAAAAATCCAGAGGGCCGAACAAGACTCCGCAATTTCCTGACGGGAATCCGCCGGATGCGATCGAGCTCCATCGCCCCGGCGCGGTTTAGATTTTCGATGGCCCGCACTACGTTGCTCCAAGATGTGTTTTGGGTCAAAATAGCGCCCACAATGATCTCCAGTTTCTGCCGGGGCGAAAGCGCGCGCTTGGAATATCTCGCATCGCCCCTGGTCCTCGCCGGAGCGTAAGCTGGGAGCAATTTTGAAGGCGGCGTGGTGGGCCACCAGCCCTGGTACCCATAGCGCCTCAGGAGACGGCGGTAAACCGCATGAGCCGGGTTTCTTCCCAATCGCGTGGCGGACGGCATGCCGGATATTTTAGCAATTCGGAAGCCCGAGCTGGCGCGTGGGGGGCTCTCCGGCTTTGATTTCGACGACAAAATTGCTAAATTCATCCCTATGAGCGTTTGCTTGAAATCGGATTTTTTGGTTCTTGGCAGCGGCATCGCCGGCCTGCTGGCCGCCCACAAACTTTCGTCCTTGGGCCAGGTGAACCTGGTCACTAAAAAAGAAGCCGTCGACTCCAACACCAATTACGCGCAAGGCGGCATCGCGGCGGTCATGGGCGAATTGGACAGCTTCGAAAGCCACGTGCGGGACACCCTCAAATCCGGGGCCGGACTATGCCATGAGGAAGTGGCGCGTTCCGCGGTCCAGGAAGGCCCGGAGCGCATCCGGGAATTGATGGCCCTGGGCGTGCAATTCTCGCAGAAGGAGACGCGGCTGGACTTGGGACTGGAGGGCGGGCATTCCCAGCGGCGTATTTTGCACGCCGGAGATTTCACCGGCAAGGAGATCGAAAAAATACTCATTCAACATTGCCGGGCAAACCCGCGCATAGCGATTTTTGAAAACGCCGTCGCAGTTGATTTGATCACGCAGCAACGCCCGGAAAAATGTCTCCCGCGTTTGAATCGCTGCTGGGGCGCCTACGTCCTGGACAACCGCGCGGGCGCCGTTTTGACCTTCCTGGCCAAGACCGTGATCCTGGCGACGGGGGGCGCCGGGAAAGTTTACCTTTACACCTCCAACCCGGATATCGCTACGGGAGACGGAATCGCCATGGCATTTCGGGCCGGGGCCCACATCGCCAACATGGAATTCTTCCAGTTCCACCCGACGTGCCTGTACTATCCGCCCGCCGCGGGCGCCAAGCGCGAATCCGCCGAATTTCCCGGAAAAACATTTTTGCTTTCCGAAGCGCTTCGCGGAGAAGGCGGCGTCCTGCGGCTTAAGGACGGCGCCCGTTTTATGGAAAAATATTCCGCCGAAAAGGATCTCGCGCCGCGCGATATCGTAGCCCGGGCCATCGACAAAGAGCTCAAACGCACGGGGGACGATTGCGTATTCTTGGACATGACGGGCCTCTCCGCGGAATTTTTGAGGCAGAGATTTCCCAACCTCCACCAAAAATGCCTTTCGATAGGCATCGCCATGGAAAGCGATTGGATACCGGTTGTTCCCGCGGCCCATTTCTGCTGCGGCGGCGTGAGCGTGGGCCGCCACGGCGAAACCGAACTTGACGGTCTCTACGCCATCGGCGAAGCGTCGCATACGGGCCTTCACGGCGCCAACCGGCTGGCGTCCAATTCCCTGCTGGAGGGATGCGTATACGCTCAGCGCGTCTTCAACCACATCAAATCCAATTGGCCTTCCCTGCAAACCCAGACGATCCCGTCCTTTCCCGCCTGGGCCTCGGGCAAAGCCATTCCCAGCGACGAAGAGGTGGTCCTGTCCCAAAATTGGGACGAAATCCGGCGGCTGATGTGGAATTATGTCGGCATCGTGCGTTCCAATCGGCGCCTGGAAAGGGCCAAAGCCCGAATGGAGATTCTCGACAAGGAGATCCAGCAGTATTATTGGGATTTTTTTCTCAGCCGGGACCTTATCGAGCTGCGCAACATCGCCACCATCGCCCAACTCATCATTCGATGCGCCTCGCTCAGGCCGGAAAGCCGCGGGCTGCACTACAACATCGACGCCCCCGCCGCCAATGACCTCTACAAGCGCGACACGCTGGTGAACCGCTACGGCGAGGTCCTGCTGACGCCCTTAACCAAACCTTAATGGAATACATTAAAATCACCGGCGCGCGCCAGCACAACCTCAAGAACCTCAACATCAAAATTCCCCGCGGCAAATTCGTCGTGGTGACCGGCCTTTCGGGCTCGGGGAAGTCCAGCTTGGCCTTCGACACCATTTACGCCGAGGGCCAACGCCGCTACGTCGAGAGCCTTTCGGCCTACGCCCGGCAATTTCTGGAGTTGATGGAAAAGCCCGACGTGGATTTCATCGAGGGCCTCTCCCCCGCGATCTCCATCGAGCAGAGAAATCCGTCCCATAATCCGCGCTCAACCGTGGCGACGGTGACGGAGCTCTACGACTACATGCGGCTTTTGTTCGCCCGCGTCGGCATTCCGCATTGTCCCAAGTGCGGCGCCCGAATTCAACCGCAATCCGCTCAATCGATCATTAAAGACGCGCTCAAGAAATTCGACGGCCAAACGGTCTCGATCGTCTCTCCTCTGGCGCGCGGCCGGACCGGCACGTTTCAGCCGCTTTTCGAGCGCCTGAGGAAATCGGGATACGCCCAAGTGAGGGTCAACGGCAAGCTCTACGACCTCGAGTCCCCGCCGGCGCTCAGCCGCTACAAGAAGCACGTCATCGAGCTCGTCATCGACCGCGTCGAAGCTTCCGCGGGAGAAAAAGAGCGGCTGGCCGATTCCATCGAAATCGCCCTTAAAGAATCAAAGGGGTTGGTGATGCTGCAGGCTCAGCCCAAACATTCCGTCCTTTTCAGCGAGCATCACGCCTGCCCGAAATGCGACCTCAGCCTTCCGGACTTGGAGCCGAGACTTTTCTCGTTCAACTCCCCGTACGGGGCATGCCCGGCCTGCGGCGGCCTCGGGATGAAGATAAAAGTGGACGTGGATTTGGTGGTGCCGGATCCGGAATTATCCATCGAAAATGGGGCCATCCGCGCTTGGGCGGACCCCGTCACCACGCGGACCAACCGCTGGAAAAAATCCTGGGGCCAATATTACACGGAAATCCTCGCCTCCGTCTGCCGGCAAAACGGCATCTCGGCCAAGTCGCCTTGGCGGGATCTCGATTCCGAGGAAAAAAACAAAATTCTCTACGGCGGAGGCGCCTACAGGGTGCGCTGGTCCAAAAACAACCAGGATTTCGAGGGAGTGATACCAAGCCTGCAGCGGCGCTACAAAGAAACGGAATCCGAGTACGTCAAGGAGGCCGTGCGCGACCGTTTCATGCGGGAAACGACCTGCGCCGAGTGCCAGGGCGCCCGGCTCAAGAGGGAAGCCCTATCGGTCCGCATCGCGGGAAAAAACATTGTGGACTTGACGCGCATGTCCGTCAAGCGCTGCCATGAGTTCTTCTCAGGCCTCGCTTTGTCGGAGAAGGAAAGGCTCATCGGCAGGCAAATTTTGAAGGAAATATACGCCAGGCTGGATTTTCTCATGAATGTGGGGCTGGATTATTTGACGCTCGACAGGCGCTCGGAGACTTTGGCCGGAGGAGAGGCGCAACGCATTCACCTAGCCACGCAAATCGGCTCAGGGCTTACCGGCGTGCTTTACGTCCTGGACGAGCCGACCATCGGCCTGCATCCGCGCGACAACATGCGCCTGTTGACGACGCTTAAAAGGCTCAGGGATCTGGGCAACACCTTGATCGTGGTGGAGCATGATGAGGACACCATCCGGGCTTCCGACTGGATTTTGGACCTCGGACCGGGCGCCGGAGCGCAGGGCGGCGAGCTCGTCGCGGAAGGCCCCTTGCCGCAAATCCTCAAAAACCGGAAATCCATGACCGCCAATTACCTCTCGGGCCAACTGTCCATCCCGGTCCCATCCCAAAGGCGCCTGCCCGCCGGCAAATACCTGGAAATAAGACAGGCGGCGCAATTCAACTTAAAAAACATAGACGTCCGAATCCCCCTCGGACTTTTCGTCTGCGTGACGGGCGTTTCCGGCTCCGGGAAATCCACGTTGGTGCATGAGGTTATATACAAGGCCTTGGCCCAAAAAATTTATCACTCCAAACTGCTCCCCGGAAAACACCGCGCCATGGCGGGGCATGAACATTTCGACAAGGTGATTTTAGTCGACCAATCCCCCATCGGACGAACCCCGCGCTCCAATCCCGCAACCTACACCGGCTTCTTTTCGCCGATCCGTGATCTCTTCGCCCTGC
>JACQRQ010000198.1 GCA_016206405.1 Elusimicrobiota bacterium
AAGCCGTAACGGCGCCCGCCTCGCGCGATCAGCAGGTCCAACTCGGCGCCGCCGTGCGTCTTGTAGAAGTAGGCGTCCCTGTCGGCGTCCAGGCACCGGATGACTTCCTCGATGGCGAATCCCTCCCATGACAATCCCAGCCGCGGGTGGGTCCGTAGGTCGCGTTCGCCGCGCAGGCCAGCCGCCTGGTCAGCGACGTCTTGCCGCACTGGCGCGGCCCCAATAAAAGCGTGACGGGGGAGCGCCTGAGCGCGCCCTCAATGCGCCGCTCCAGGACCTTCCGGGGGACCCATCGCATACTTGAAATACACCATATAGACTGGTAAATTTCAAGGACCACGTCCGCGCCGCATTTGGGCCCGAAGCAGGCAATTCGCATTCGTCCGCGATCGGGAGAGTATTGGGCGGCGGAGGGACTTCTTGAAGCCGGCGGTCAGAAATGAGAGAATCTTGACAGGACGCGGAGCGGAGACGGCGATGAAAATTCTCCGCATAGATGAAATACACCTCTCCCTACCAACTCGCCAAGTTGTGGCTGGTGGCCTTGCTTCGGCTTTCAAAAGACGCGATTCACATCTATGTGGGGGCGGCCTGCCTGCTTCTGGCGATTACCTTGTTCCGATGCCCTTTGCGCTCATGGCGGTCTTTATTGCCGGGGCTCTTGCTTTCCATGTTCATGGAAAGCCTGGACCTGTGGGACGACGCCCATTCCTTGGGGCATTTGAGGTGGACCGCCAGCCTGCACGACGTCCTCAACACCAATTTTCTACCCTTCGTGATCGTCAATTTGGCGCGCTGGAAGAAGACCGAGCTTTAATAGGAAAGGAGGCGCAATGACTATTATTCTTATCGCGGCAGGCCTGGCGGCGGCATGGCTCGTCTGGACGTACAACTCCCTGGTGGGCTTGAGAAATCAGGCGGCCAACGCCCTGAAGCAGATCGACGTGCAGCTCAAACGGCGGCACGACCTCATCCCCAACCTGGTCGCCGCGGTGAAAGGCTACATGAAGTTCGAGCAGGACACTTTGGAGAAGGTGATTGAAGCCAGAAACCAGGCGGTTTCAGCCTCCGGCGCGGGGGTGCGGGAGCAATCTCAAAAAGAGGGGCAGTTGACCCAGGCGCTGGGCCGGCTTTTCGCGCTGGCCGAAAATTATCCGGACTTGAAAGCCAACCAGAACGTCAAATCGCTCATGGAAGAGTTGTCGCACACGGAAAACCAAGTCGGCTTCTCGCGCCAGTTGTACAACGACGTGGCCACCCGGTACAACACCGCCCAGCAGACTTTTCCAAGCAACCTGTTGGCCGGAGCGCTTGGATTTTCCCCCGACGAACTCTTTGAGATCCCGGCGGAGCGCGCGGCCGAGAGGGAAGCGCCGAAAGTCGAACTGTAAAAAAGAGTGAATTTATACGAGCAGCAGGCTGCCAACAAGCGCCGGACGTGGGCGATCGTGGCGGTCTTTGTGGTTTTCCTGGCTTTCTTGGGGCTCGGCTTCGACGCATTCATCCTGGGGACGCCCTTTCCCGCCGTCGAAGAATTCTTGACCACCGGTTCTTTCCGGAGCGACCCCTATCGCGACGGCATCGCCGACGAGGAGCCGCGCCGCCCCATGGGCCTGCCGGTCGCAACTTTGGCCGCTCTGCTCGGAGGCGCGCTCATGAGCGCGGTCAGCTTCGCCAACGGCCCGGCCATGGTGCTCAAGGCGGCGCGCGCCAGGCCGGCCAATCCCGCGTCGCCGGCGGAAAATCAGCTCATCCATGTGGTCCAGGAGATGGCGACCGCGGCGGGGCTTCCTCCGCCCAGCGCGCATGTGATCCCCGATCCCGACGCGAACGCTTTCGCGACGGGAACGCGGCCCTCCAACTCCGCGGTGGCGGTCACCGAAGGACTTCTTAAAATCCTCACCCGCGAAGAGCTGCAGGGCGTGATCGCGCATGAGATGAGCCATATCCGCAATTACGACGTCCGGCTGATGACGATTCTGGCGGCCTTGACCGGAGCGGTCGCGCTCTTGAGCGACTGGGCCGGAAGGAGCTTCCGGTATGGGCGGACGCGCCGGAGCGGCGGAAGCGGGGAAGGGAAATCCGGAGGAGGAGCGGCGGTCCTGGTTTTATTCGCGGTATGGATAATACTCTTGATTCTGGCCCCGATGCTCTCCCAGCTCTTGGCGCTGGCGGTGTCCCGCAGGAGAGAGTATTTGGCGGACGCCTCCGGGGCGGAGCTGACGCGCAACCCCATCTCTTTGGCCTTGGCGCTGGAGAAGATCGAAAAGGAGTTTCAGCCGACCGCCTCCATCAACCACGGCCTGGCGCACCTGTGCATCGCCGACCCCAAAGGCGCCCTGATGGGAGAAGCGGAGGGCTTTGTGGCGGACCTTTTGGCGACGCATCCGCCGATTTCAAAAAGAATCGCGGCGTTGCGGGAAATGGCGTATCAAGAGAGCACCGCCTCCTGATCAAAACCCGCGAGCCCGCCTCCCGCGCCTGAAACCGCAGCTTTCGGAGACCGGACTGGAAATACAGGCCGCAATTTAAGCGACGCTCTGGAATAACTTCATGGCGGGGGCCCCCTGCCGCGCGCTTACCAATCTAATAGATTTTGATACAATTAAGCTCACCATGAAGTCTGCCAATTTCGCCCGCACCAGTGATAACGATCCTGCTCTGCCTCATAGAGAGCCGAGCGTGATAGAGCCTCGTATCGCTCAGCTTTTTGGCGGACCTGCAGCGACGCAACCCTGTGCAGACGCGGCCCAGGAGCCTGAGCAAAATGCCTGATTCGAATGACTCCAGGACGCTCTTGGAGCAGATGGCTGCCCTCCGCGAAGAAGTTCGAGCCATCAGGATCGATCTGGAGGTCCTCAAGAAGGGAAAGAGGCCCGCGCCTATCGAGAAAGCCCCGACGCTTCCCCCACCCGGAAAAACGCTGATAGCGTGGCTCAAAGAAAACCTTGCTCAAAAAATCAGGCCGCCCGCGCCCGCCAGCCTGAAGGCCGCCCAGCTCCC
>JACQRQ010000199.1 GCA_016206405.1 Elusimicrobiota bacterium
AGCCCCAGGCCCGTCAGATCGAGCTTCATCGCTTTGACCGTCGCCGCCGCCCTTGGACCCACCTGGCTCAAGCTGTCCACCGCTTCCACTTGGTAGAAGTGGGAGGTCCCGCTTTGAAAACCGGAATCCAAAAATTGCGTTTGCGGCGACAGGCCGCCGCTGATCTTCACGCCGTTGCGGTACACCCGGAAGCCCAAAAGGTCCGTTTCGGAAGACTGCCAACTGAGCGAAGCTCCCAGGCCCGCTTCGGCCACAACCATAAAATTGGATGGAGCCAAAGGCGCGGCATTCAAGGCGAAGCTGACGTTCTTCTGCGCCGTGTTCCCCGCCTTGTCGGTAGCCTGGACTGAAAGCGTGTAGCTCGCGTCCTGCGTGATCAGCGTCCCGGATTGGTACGCTTGCCCGTTCAAGGTGGCGGCAAAACCGTCCGGGTTGGCATCCGCAATTGAAATATTCGCCGTCACGGAGTTGTTGTAGACCGCCCCCTGCGCCACGCCCGAAACGAATATCTGCGGCGCCGTTTTATCTATCGTGAAATGGACCGTCCGCGTGGAGATATGCCCGCCCATGTCCGAGGCCGTCACTGCCAAGTCGTAATCCCCCCCTGGCGAGACGAGAGACCCGGAGTTGAAAGGCTGCCCGTTTAAAGTCGCCGTCACCGTGTCGAGGTTTGTGTCCGTCGCGCTGAAGGCGGGCGAAACATCGGTGTTGAAATAAGCCCCGTCCGCAATGGAGATGGCGATGACCGGCGCGGCGCGGTCGAAGACCACGGTCGTCCCATTGGAAAGCCCGCTTTCGTTTAAGGCCAAGTCCAAGGCGGTGACGACGTAGTAATAGGTTCCGTCTTCTGTAGGAACGTCCGTATGGTTTGTGGTGGAAACGGAAACAAAAAAGAGGCCCGAAAGCCCGCTGATGGGGTTGGTCGCGCGGTAGAGCCGGAAGCCGGAGGCCGATTCCCCCGCGCCCGGCGACCAGCTCAAATCAATCTGATCGCCGTTCAAGGCGGCCTGAAGATTGACGGGCGCCGGAGGCGGTCCCATGTCCGCGGCCGCGCTGGTCGAAACTCTGGGGGACGTATTCCCCGCCAAATCCAAAGAAGCGACCTCATACAGGTAGTTGCCTTCCAAGGGGGAGTCGCTGTAGCTCCCGCTGAAGTTCTGCGGATTGGGAGCGACGGTCGAAATGGAGACGCTGTCCCGGAAGACTTCATACCGAAAAGGTGGCTCGCCCGAAGGCGCGGGCCAGGCGAGGGCCACCAAAGCTCCCGGCTGTGGCGTCGCGCTCAAAGAAGCCGGCGCCAAGGGCGCGGAGGTGTCTATCACGAAATAGGTCGCGCCCTGAAGCAGGCCTCCCGCGTTGCCCAAAGCGTCCGTGGCGCTGTAGACGAAGAAAGCCGATCCGTCGCCGGTCTGGCTGCTGATGAGGAGGACGCTCTGCCAACTCGTTCCTTCCGGCGAAGCGGTCGAAAGGCTCACGCCGATGGGCGACTGGCCGAAAGGCGTAAAGCTCAAGCTGGGCGTTGAAACAGCCGGCTCGTCCAAGTTTATGGTCAGGTTGATGTTTCCCGCCTTGGCTAATTGGGTACTCACCACAACCGTGCCCACCGGCCCGCGTGTGTCCAAAACGAAGCTCCCTCCGGAGGTTACGCTGGTAGAGACGTTGCCGGTCAAATCCTCCCCTTGGAAGGTGAAGACGGCCGTGCCGGGATTCATGGAAGCCGTGACGGTGACCGTCCCTGTCCAGAGTTCGGAGGTCTCCGCGAGCACCGAAACGGCCCTGGGATTTTGGCCCGAGGGAGTAAAGGCCAGAATCGGCGTCGCCGCGAGGACCTCCGAAATCTCAATCTGGATGGGGTGCTCCCCCGGCCCCAAGGGCGGCGCCTGGGCCGTGAACTGGATGGTGGCGGAAGGAGGCAGCCTGTCGGCGATGCCGGGGGCGATATTCGACAGGCCGTTCTCGTTTCCGGCCGAGTCCACCGCCGCCACCGCGTAGATGTAGAGCCCGTCCTCAACGGGAAAATCCGTATAAAATGTCTGATTCAGACTGCCGACCAAAAGAAGCCCCGCCGGCCCGGCTTCGCCCGGATTAAGATTTCCCTCCACCACGTCCCGGTAGATTCTGTAATACGCGGGGATCTCGGAGGCGGGGGCCGACCAGGAAAGATCGATCCGGCCGCCGCTCAAAGAGGAAGCCAGCAAATCCTGGGGCGCGCCGGGGGGCAAGGTGTCCAAAATGACCTCGGTGGGGCTCGACCGCCCGCTCGCGCCCCTTGAGTCCGCCGCGGAGGCGGTGAGGAAGTTGCTTCCCTCCAAAGGCAAGGTCGCGCCGTAGAAGGAGAAGCTGGAGTTGGGCTCCACCGCGGCGGTGGAGGCGAAAACGTCGTTGATGAACAAAGAGACCGTAGTGCCGGGCTCGGCCCCGCCGCTGACGTTGATCGTAGAGGTCTCCGTCACATAGCCGTTGGACGGGCTTGAGATGGCCGGGACCGGTGGCGGGGAGTAGCTTAAATTGACGTTGGCCGTCTTCTCCCCCTGGTTGCCGGAAGAGTCCCAGGCCAGGGCCTTGAGCGCGTAGGCCCCGTCCGCGTAACTCAGCGTGTTCCAATAGAATTGATAGGGCGGGCCGGAGGCGCTGCTCACGAAGACACCGTTGACGCGGAACTCGGCGCTCGACACCGAAACGTTGTCGGTGATGCTCGCCGCGACGGTGCGGGGCCGGGAGACGGTCTCACCATCGCTCAGAGCCGAAAAGGCGAGAGCGGGAGGCTCGACGTCGGCGAGCGTTTGGGTGGAGACGGCCGCCGCGTAGGCGTTGAAGCTGCCGTCCAGGTTCCGGGACCTCGCCCGGGCGAAGTGCGTCGTATTCGGCGTCAGGCTCGCGGCAAGGACGCTCAGGCTCAACTGGGAACCGCTCTGCGCCAAGGAGCCGAAGCCCGAATCGGTCGAGATTTCAAAGGTGTAGGTCGAGCGCTGGGGCGGGTTGCCGTTGTCCGACCAACTGAAGGTAAAGGAGGTCAGCGCCACGCCGGAGAAGGCCAAATCCGCCGGGTTGGCCGCCCGGGTGGCGGTGGAGATCGCGGGGCTGTAGTTGGCGTCGCTTTCGGTGGCCACCTTGACCTTGAAGTAGTAGGCGGTGTTGGGACAGACGGAATCGGCTTGGGTATAAGTGGTGGTCTCCTGGCCCAGGGCGCCCGTGGCGGAGGAGACCACCGTGGTGAAATCCGAAACTGTGGAGAGGACCATCGTGGGCGCCTCATTTTCCGGCGCGTCCAACTCCCAGGAGACCGCGATGCTGTCGCTGGAAACCGAGATGAAATGGACGTTCGTGACGGAAGGCAGGAGCGTGGTCGTGGAAATCGCCGGCGTATAGGCGTTCACCGAGCCGTCCCGGTTGTGGCTCCTCACCCGCGCGTAGTAGGTCGTGCCCGGAAGGAGCCCGCCCACCGCCGCCGTCAGCGCGAGCTGCGTCCCGGAGCTTGCCGGCGCGCCGAAGCCGGAGTCCGCCGAGACCTCAAA
>JACQRQ010000200.1 GCA_016206405.1 Elusimicrobiota bacterium
AATCCGGGTCGAATTCCCCGGACGAGGAAGCCGCGAAAAGGCGCAGCATTTGAAGGAGAGCCAGCCCTCCGCCGGGCGGGCCCATCGTGCAAATGCGCCAATTTCCGAACTGAACGGCGGAGGGGTTTTTTTCGGCGGGCCAGGGGATGTTCGCGAGGTCTTGCGCCTGGATGAAGCCTCCGTTTTGGGACATATCCCGGCAGATTTGGCGGGCGATTTGCCCCGTGTAGAAATCCTCAAAACCCGCCTTGGCCAAGCGGCGCAGAGTTCGGGCCAGCGCCGGCTGGCGAAAGCGGCTTCCCGGCGGGAAGGGCTTGAGCCGGCCGTCGAGAAAAAGCGAGGCGGCGTTTTCCCTCGCCAGGCTCTTGCGATAACGGCGCGCCAAGTCGCTCTGGAGGGGGGTGACGGCATAACCCTCCTCGGCCAAGGCGATGGCCGGGGCGAGGACCTGCTCCGCTTTAAGGGCGCCGTATTTTTGAAGCGCGTATTGCAAAACCGCCGGCGTGGTCGGAACGGCCACGGCCCGGTAGCCGCGCCGACGGGGACAGCGGGCCAGGGCTTCCGGGGTCGCTTGAAGGGGGGCGCGGCAGGAGCCCTCCAGAACGAAGGTGCGGCCTGCGGGCCCCAGATGAATCACCATGGCGGTCATGCCGCCCAGGCCGGAGCCGGCCGGCTCGCAGACGCCCAGGGCCAAAGCCGACGCCACGGCCGCGTCCACGGCGTTGCCTCCCATGGCCAGCATTCGGGCGCCGGCCTCCGTGGCGCGGTAATGGGCCGCGGCCACCATGCCTCTCTTAGAAACATCGCTCCAGGCCTCCGGCCGGTCCCGCCGGTCCCTCCTGAAGAGCATATCTTCGTCGTTAAAAAGGCGGTTTTGTTCCGTCATGACGCCGGCGTTGCTTCCGTCGCGGAAGGAAAATCGCTTCCCATCGGCAGATATTGTAGGAAATTTGAGCCAGGCAATATTTTCAGAGTTTTCGCGGCAAAGTTGAAAAATCCCGGCCGATGCGGACTCCGAGAGATTCCAGGACGAAGGCGTGGCGGTCAAAAGTGGGGGCGGCCGAGCGCGCGCGGACGCGGGTATCGTTTTATAACGGCAATTGGACGTCCATCACCTCGACGTCAAAATTCAATGTTTTTCCGGCCAGAGGGTGATTGAAGTCCAAGGTGACGTCTTGCGAGCCGATTTCAACGACGGAAGCGCGGAAAGGTTGATCGCCCTGCTGCCCTTGAAGGACGTCGCCGATTTTTATTTTTTCGGAGTCCCGGAGGGCCTTTTTGGGCACTTTTTGCACCGCTTTGGAATCGCGAACGCCGTAGCCTTTTTCGGGCGTGACGACGACGCTGCGTTTATCTCCGGCGCTGAGCCCTAAAAGTTTTTCCTCCAATCCCGGAATGATTTGGCCGGCTCCCTGCACAAAAGCCAATGGCTCTTTGCCGGAGGAGCTGTCGACCACCGCGCCGTCGACGGTCAGGGTATAATGAATCTTGACGGCCGAACCGGTCCGGATTTGCTCGGCCGCTGCCTTTTTCTTGCATCCCGGAACGGCCAGCGCCACGGCTGCCGCCGCCAAGCAAGCGGGCAAAGCGCTTTGGATGCGTCTGAGTCCGGCCGTTAAAGGGGAAACTACCATGACTGCTCGTCTCCGCGCTGCCCTCTGGGTTCGTCGGAAGAGCGTCCGGGAGGCCGGCGTTCCATCGGCCGAGCCTCGTTGTCTCAACCAACGATTTTGGGACTGCCCCTGCATCATTGCATATTGATAGGTGGTCAAGCAAAGCGCCCTTTCGGGGCGGGCTGACGAGAAAAGGGTGATTGCGGCGTCTTGGAAATAAAAAACCCGCGCGGGACGCGCGCGGGTTTTTTGAATTCAGCCGGTCTAAGTTTACAAGGGTTTGACGTCGGCCGCTTTCGGACCCTTGTCCGATTGGACCACTTCAAACTCCACCTGCTGATTTTCAGCCAGGGTCTTGAATCCATTCGCGATGATGGCGGAATGATGGACAAAAACGTCCTTGGAGCCATCCTCCGGCGTTATAAACCCATAACCCTTCTGATCATTGAACCACTTGACTGTGCCTTTCATTCTATTCCTGCCTTTTGCTTTATTTGTAAGTTTTGGTTCTGGAAAACCGTATTCGACACCCTGCAGAATGTAGCGGAATCAATAGATGCCCGACATGCCACTATGTTGAACTTACACTACTATTTTACCATGTTTTACCCTTTTATGTAAGCCCTAAAACCGCAAACCCGCGCCGAGGCTCACGAAATTTTTGTCCGAGCCGCCGTTGACGCTGACGCGCTGTATGGAGCCGTTGACCTCCAGCATTTGAAGGCCGAGGGACACCCCCGCGGCGAGGGCCCCGGTCTTGCCGCTGGCCCCTCCGCCTTGGATTTCCTTATATTGAGTGCGGGTGTAGCTGACGAAGGGGGAAATCAGCGGAAAAATCGGCCATTCAGCCTTCAAGTGAAGGCTGTTTTCAGGGTAAGTTCCCACTCCAGGAGTATGTCCGGTGATCGGCACCCAAGAGGGAACGGGGACGGCGGATGATTTGGGATCCTTGCTGTAGCTTGGAACCGTGAGGCGGGCCGATAGGCGGGCGCCCAAAATGGATGCGCCGGCGAAGCCGTAGATGTCCGTCTGGCCTAGCTCCGATGCGGCGCTGCTCCCGCCGCTTTCAACCTTGTGCCGGATGTGAAGGATGCCGCCGCCGAAGTCTATGCGAGCCAAGCCTTTTCCTCCCGGAGCGCCGCTGCGGCCCGCTCCGCCCATGCGGTGCATGCCCCCGCCGGTGGCCGACAAGGTGAAAGCGACGTCCACGCCCCCAAAGACGGTGGAGTAGCGGTTATGGCTCAAGGTGCTTCCGGCGGTCGCCCCCAGTCCGAACATCTGGGTGTCGTACCCGGCCCGGGCCGAGACGGTTTTAAAACTTCCTCCGGTGGTCTTATCGGAGTACATGGAAAATTCCGGCGCCAGGGAGAAGTTGCGCGAGCCGAATTGCAGGTAAGCGTTCGTGGAACGGTAGGAGTCCTTGCCGAAGGATTGGCTAAGGCCCGGCTGAAAATAGGCCTTGGCCGATGGAGCGGTCAAGCACAGCGCGAAAACGATCCACAGCTTCTTCATAGGCATGTTCCTCCTCCCTGTCTGTCGGTCATCAAAGCCTGAAAAGTATACAAAAAACCTTCTTAAAAATCCTTACGCCTAATGCTCCTTTGATACGATAGCGTTTTATCTCAGCCGGGTCCTGCCGCCGATGGGGCCCATCTGCCTGCGGCCGGAGC
>JACQRQ010000207.1 GCA_016206405.1 Elusimicrobiota bacterium
GCTTACATGCTTTTCAAGCATGCTCGCTCTTCGCGCCTTGCCCTGGGTCAAAATCCTCTCGGCCACATTGACTCAGTTATTGTTTGACAGGCCCTTAGGCCCATAAAGCACGACCTTTTATGAAGGCGATTTTCTACGGCAGTCCGCAACTGGCCGTCCCTTTTTTCTCCTTGGTGCTCAGGTGCTGCCAAGTCGTCGCGGTCGTCACCCAGCCCGACCGCCCTTCGGGGCGCGGAATGCTTCCCAAGCCGACTCCCGTCAAAGTTTTGGCCGACAGCAAGGGGATCCGTGTTTTTCAGCCGCATAAAATCTCCGAGATTATCGCCGAGTTGAGCGCTTTGCGCGCGGATTTGGCGGTGATTGTCGCATACGGGAAAATTTTGCCCCCCGAGGCCCTGGCGGCGACGCAGAAGGGCAATTTAAACGTCCACTTCTCCTGCCTTCCCAAGTACCGCGGCGCCGCTCCCATCGCCTGGTCGCTGATGCGCGGGGAGCAAACGACCGGCGTGACGTGCTTTTGGCTGGACGCGGGCATGGACACCGGGCCTATCCAGCGCTTGGCGGAAATTTCCATCGCGCCGGAGGACGATGCGGTGAGCCTGACGCAAAAATTGAGCGAGCTGGGTTTATGGACGCTGTCGGTGTGTCTTTCCGACATCGAGGCGGGCCGCATCTTCCGGGAGGCCCAGCGGGGGGAGCCGTCCCTGGCCCCCAAGCTTAAGCCGGAGGATCGCGTCATCGCCTGGGATATGCCGGCGGAGGCGATTTTAAACCGCGTCCGCGCGCTCGCCGCCGGTCCCCCGGCCAGCCTCCGGCTCCAGGGCGGTCCGATAAACGTTTTCAGGGCGCGTTTAGGCGATATGAAGCCGGCGCACAGCGCGCGCCCGGGCGCCGTCGTCGACATTGAAGCCGGCAAAGGCTTTTTGGTACAATGTCAGACGGGAAAATTGTGGATTTTAGAGGTACAACCCGGCGGGAAAAAGCGCATGCCGGCCGCGGCCTTTTTAAACGGCCTGCATCTCAAGAAAGGGGATACGCTGCGGTGACGCCTCCCCGACCGCCCGGGAGGAACCAGGTGAAGCGGGTCGTTGAGGGCGCCTTCGCTTTTCTTTTTTTAGCCGCCGTCGGCTATTTCTCCTTCCACTGGGCGATGGAAGGCCTCATTCACAGCAAGCCCGAAAGGCAGATTCCGGACTTGCGGGGCAGGTCCGTCCTGGCCGCCTTGGATATGCTGGCGCCGCTAAAATTGGGCATCCGCAAAGAGGACGAGGAGTTCAACGATCAAGTGCCCATCGGCGCGATTTTAAGGCAGTATCCCGAAGCGGGGACGATCGTCCGGGAAGGCAAGACCGTGCGCGTCGTGATAGGCCAGGGGGGGGAATCCGTTTTCGTGCCCAGCCTCATCGGCCTGCCGCTTCGCAACGCGGAAATGCTGCTGCGCCAGAGGCAGCTTCTTTTGGGAGAGGTCAGCGAATCCTTCTCCCTGCGCGTGGAAAAGGGCTTCGTGCTGTCGCAGGATCCGGGCGCGGAAAGCAGCATCGAGAAAAATACCATGGTCAACGCCGTCGTCTCCGCGGGCTCGCCGCCTCCCCGGCATCGTGCTTTTCCCCGATTTCCGGCAGCGCAACGTCGGCGAGGCGGAAACTTGGGCGCAAAAGCACATGCTGCCCGTGGCCATCAACGCCAATTCCGATTCTCTTTTTCCGCGGGGGACCATTTTAAGCCAGAAGCCCAACCCGGACGCCATCGCCCTTCAGGACTCCGTCCTGAGCCTTGAGGTCAGCCGCGGCGGAGGCGACGTCGTCGCTTCGGCGAGCAAGCGGCTGCAGTATCAGGTTTCGCAGGGAAGCTCCGAGAGCTTGGTGCGCATCGTGGTCATCAACGAGCAGGGGGAGCGCGAGGTTTTCAACGGGCTCCGGTCCCCGGGAAGCAAGATCGATCTGGCCATTCCCGACGCGGGCAACTCCAGGGCCCGCATTTTCGTCAACGGCATCCTTGTGGAGGAGAGGGATTTATAAAGCGCTCCGTTTTTCCCCAGCCCAACGGCGTGGTCCGGATCGTGCCCTCGGTTCTCGCGGCGGATTTCTCCAGCCTGGGGCGGTCGGTCCGCAGAGCCGAAAAAGGCGGCGCCGACTGGATCTCGGTGGACGTGATGGACGGGCACTTCGTGCCCAACCTTTCTTTCGGCCCGGGGCATGTGGAGGCGCTGACCCGAGCGACGGGATTGCCCATCGACGCGCATTTGATGGTCAGCCAGCCTTGGAATTTCATCGAAGCCTTCGCCCGGGCCGGCGCGGGCATGATCGTCGTTCATTGGGAGGCCTGCCGGGGAGCCGGGACTGCATCCACAAGCCCCGGGGCCGTGTTGAAAAAGATTCGCCGGTCGGGCGCCAAGGCCGGGCTGGCGCTGCGTCCCAAGACCGGCGCCGGGAAGGCGCTGCCTTACTTAACCCAGGCCGACCTGATCCTGGTCATGACGGTGGAGCCGGGCTTCGGCGGCCAGGCGTTCATGCGGGACATGCTGCCGAAGGTCAAGCGTTTAAGGCAGGAGATATCAAAGCGGCGTCTTCCGGTGTGGCTGCAGGTGGACGGCGGCATTGACCGGCGGACCGCGCCGCTGGCCGTCGAAAGCGGAGCGGACGCCTTGGTGGCGGGAAGCGCCGTCTTTGGCGCGCGCGACCCGGCCGCGGCGGTCAGGGATTTGAAGAGAATCGCCAACGCCAAGCGGCAGAGTGGCGGGAAACAAAACAAGTGGTAGAGTGGCGAGAAACAAGTGATAGAGTGGCGTAAAACTAGTGGTAGAGTGGTAAAGTGATAGAGTGAGGAAAAAAGTGATACAGTGGTATAGTGGTAAAGTGACGGAGGGGAGGACGGCGAGCTTTCAATCCAAACGCACGGGAGAGGCGTTTGCTGTTTTTGTGCTTGTTGCCACTCTACCACTCTACCACTCTATCACTCTATCACTTTACCACTTGAACACCCGTTGAACACCCGATAGGAGGAGAAATTATTATGGCGGCAGTTTTAAGATTGCAGAGAGTCGGCAAGCATCGGCAGCCCTATTATCGGATGGTGGCCATCGACAAGCGCAGCGGCCCCGCGGGGCGGCCCTTGGAAATTCTGGGAATTTACGACCCGAGGGGCGACAAGGCCAAGGATAAAATTCAGCTCAACGCGGATCGCGTTTCCTATTGGCTGGGCGTCGGCGCGAAGCCTTCGGAGACCGTGCTCTCGCTCATCCGCCTGGCCAAGCGCGCGGCGGCGGCCGCCAAACCGGCGGAGTAAAGTGGGGAGGAACAAGTGGTAGAGTGGCGAGAAATAAGTGATAGAGTGGTAAAGAACGAGTGATAGAGTGGTAAAGTGGTAAAGTGAAAAACGGCGGAATAGCGACAGTTTACCCGGCTAGATCTCGCTATCCCTTACTCACTCCACTCTATCACTCTACCACTTTACCACTGTCGTTGATTGGCGCTGTATAGACC
>JACQRQ010000201.1 GCA_016206405.1 Elusimicrobiota bacterium
CGCCTAGGCCGGCTTGCGCCAAGGCCCGGAGACTGAAAATGCGGTAGCTGGAGCCCCCTGTCTTCAGGGTTTTTAAGGTTGAAAAAGAGTCCATCGGCTTAATAGTGGTCATTCCTGTATTGTATCAAAATTGAAAATGCCGGAGCCGGTGGAATTTTGGGCGACCTAATTCGAGAGTTGGATATTCCACTGTCCGGAGGGGGTTTGAGTCACGCGGTTGGGGCGGTTCAAGCGGTTGAGGAGCTCCCGGTCCAGCGCCGTAGGGGCGCCCGGCAGCGGCCATTCCAGGCTCCGGCCGCCGCGCTCTACCATCAGCAATAGCTCCTCCAGAAACTCCGGCATCCATTCGGATATCCCGGCAGCGGACTGGATGCCGTCTTTGAGGCTGCCCTCTCCCTTCGCAAAGGACAAGTCCACGGCGAGCTGCTCGGTCAGGGCCGAAGGCGGCGCGTAAATTTCCGCCAGCTTGCCGGCGTTCGCGTCCCTCCACCGGCATTCGTCTTGCGAGAGCTCCAGCCAGTAGCTTTCCTCGAGAGAAGCGTCTCCGGAATCTGCGGGCGGCGAATTGGAAATTGGCGGCCAGTCGGCCGTTCTTCGCAGGCCCAAAGCCCAGTAAGCCGTCATGGGATGGCGGGCCCATAGTTGAAGCATGCCGTCGTTGATGGAACTGAGCTGCGAACCATCTTGCCGAAGGGGAACTCCCAACTCCACCCAGACTCTGCCTTCCATCGAATAAGCGCCCAACTCGGCCCGGCGGCCGGCGCGCATACCAAATTTCCGTTGACGGGCGTGCTCCAGCTCATGGGCGACCAGGGCCGGGTTGCGGTTTGAATCCTCATCCAGGTGGACGGCGTTGGCTGCCGGGTCGTAGTACGCGGAGCCGTCGATCTCAATTTTCACGCCGCTCTCCGCGGCCGAAACCACCAAGCTGCGTCCCGTGGGAATTTCCATCAGGCGCGACACCGTTTTGCGGACCCGCATATCCATGGAATCAAGCCAGGTTTCCAGAGGGGGATTCGGATCAAGGGCGCCAAACGCCCAGAGGTTTTGAGGGCGGACAAAGCCGGGGCCGCACAGAATCGCGCCGGCGATCGCCGCCAAAAGCATGCGTCGGAGTTTGCGCATTTGAATAAAAGCTTCCTTTTATATCTTACCAGCGATTAAAGACTGATGAATGAGGCTTATGGCCCAACGGGCGCTGGGCCTTTGGGCCCATTCTAGAGGGGGTGGCGGGAAATTCGGGTTAAGCGGCTTTTGGGGGAGAAAATTCCCGCATCCGGGCGGACATCTTGGCGAGGCGCTCCTTGAGGCGGGGGTTTTTTGTCTCCAGCAGCGGGATCACCTTCCTGCGGACCCAGTTGCGGGTGAAACGCTCCGAAAGGTTGGTTTCATCCTTGCGAAAGGCGAGTTGAAAAACTTGCAGGGTTTCCAAGATATCTTTGCGGCTGAGGGCCAAGAGCGGGCGGATGAGCGCCGCTTTCCCAAGCTTTCTTTTCGGGGGAATGCCGCCCAGGCCGCGCGGCTCCGTGCCGCGCAGCAGATGCAAAAGAACGGTTTCGGCCTGGTCGTCCAAGGTGTGGCCGGTGGCGACAATGGAAAAGCCCAGCCTCGCGGCCGCTCTTTCAAGCGCGCCGTAGCGCAGTTTTCTGGCGGCATCCTCCAGACTTCTTTTTTCCTTTTCGGCCAGCTTCGTCGTTTGGACGCGGACCACGGTGCAGGGGATGTTCATGCGCCGGGCGAGATTTTGAACGAAGCGCGCGTCCGCGTCCGCCCGCTTTCCCCTCAAGCCGTGGTGCACGTGGAGAATATGGAGCTTCAGCCGCCAGGCTTTTTGAAGCTGGCTCATCAGCCGCGCCAGACAGACCGAATCCGGGCCTCCGGAGACCGCCAAAAGTACTTTGTCGCCCTCGCGCAGCAGGCCCTCGCCCGCGACGTGGCGCAGGAACTTGGACCAAATTTGCGCCCAAAAGGATTTTAGCCGCATCATTTCGCAGAATTTTATCTTATTTGACCGTTGGTTGCGGCAGCCCCAATTCTGCGCCAGGTCAAAGCCTCGCTTTTTGTCCGCAAAGGATAACGGCAATGATTAAAGTTGTATACTCATCGCCGCGCCTAAACAAATCGCGGAGCTATAGATAAAAACCAAATGGCCAAGATTTTGAGCATTGAAGACGACGCCGACCTCCAACACCTCTTCGGCAGGGTCTTGTTCCGGGAAGGCTATGACGTTTATTATGCCTGGAATGGCCGGGAAGGTTATGAGAAAACCCTGGAGGTGTCCCCCGATCTGGTTCTCCTCGATTTGATGCTGCCTCTCATGAACGGCGTGGAATTCCTTAAGAAGTTAAAGGAGAGCAAGTCCACTCAAGACATCCCCGTCATCATCGTGACGGCTTACGGGGATGAGGCGGATATGCTCAAGTACTCCCTGGAGGCGCTGGGCGCTGAGACGTATCTGCGCAAACCCGTCGAGATTCCGGAGCTATTGAGTCGCGTCAAACAGGTTTTGGCCCAATTTCCGCGCATGCCGCAGCGAACGACGGCGCCGGAACCCAGAAAACTATCCAAGGGCTCTGTCCGCATGGATCCCAAAGGCCTGACCGTTTGGGTTAATGACCGGCTCGTCGCCACCCTGCCTCATAAAGAATTCGCGCTGCTGAGATGTCTGATAGAAAGTCGCGGAGAAATCTCCAGGGAAAAGCTGCTTCGAGACTTGGGCTATGCAACCCGCCAGGGTGACGCCCTCAAGCAAGTCATCCACCGTCTGCGCGAGGCTTTGGGAGAGGCGGAAAGCCGCAGAATAAAAACCACTCCCAAAGGATACGAACTGGACGGTTGAGTCGCCCGCCGGTGACACCGGGTGACAAAGACCCCATTGCGGTCCCGCGAATATTCCTGCTAAATAAATAGAAACCCCCACGCCGGCGATACAGGCATTTGGCAAGGGCGCGCGACTTGGATGGCGTCCTGCACGACGATGCATAGCGAGTGCCATTCATGAGCCGCAATGACAGAGACATAGTTATTCTCATCGCGGAAGATGACGATGACGATTATCTCCTTACGGAGAAGGCGTTCCAAGAGGCCGATTTCGCCGGCTCGCTTTGCCGTGTAAAAGACGGGGAGGAGTTGATGGCTTTTCTGCTTCACAAAGACAACTCCGCGGGTCTTCCAGCCGATGGAAAAGTGCTGTTGTTGCTGTTGGATTTGAACATGCCGCGCAAAGACGGCCGGGAGGCCCTTAAAGAAATTAAATCGCATCCAGAATTGAGGAAAATCCCGGTCGTGGTGCTGACGACCTCCATGGCCGAGTCCGACATCGTCATGTCTTATGAGCTTGGCGCCAACTCACTTATAAGGAAACCGGACAGCTTCGAGCAATTCGTCGATTGCATTAAATTGTTGAGGAAATATTGGTTTGAAGTGGTCGAGCTGCCGTATCAGAGGAATAATCGGAGCGTTTCATGATAGATAAAACCATAAACGGCTTGCTCATCGAAGACGATCCCGATGACACCATGCTTTTGATCAGGCTTATGGCTCAATCGGATTGGCCCGCTTTTAAATTTGTTTTTTCCTGCGCCGAAGATTTAAAGACCGGGCTTCAATGCCTCGCCCGAGGCGGCATCGAGGTGGTTTTGCTCGACCTCATGCTTCCCGACAGTCAAGGCG
>JACQRQ010000202.1 GCA_016206405.1 Elusimicrobiota bacterium
CATAAAATTACGGCGCCCTGTCCGGCAGGAAATTCGGCTTCGGAAATTTTGAGGCCGCTTTCGCCGTCCTGAAGCGAAACGGCGGCGTCAGGCGAGAGCAGATCGGTGTCGCCGGAGGCGATGAAGCTCCCCGCGGAGTCGGAGGTGCGCATCGTTGCGCCGACAAATTCGGGACCACGGCTATCACTCGAGATTTCCTTATCCACCTTGATGGTCGTCAATCCGGAACGCAGGGGATAAATGCCTTGGGCGGCGACCGTTCCGGCGCTCAAAATAAAATCGGCGGCCCGCTGGATTTCCAGCCCAAAGGTGCGGCCCCCCAGCGCCGCGTTGGCCACATGCAAACTCAAAAAGTAGGTTTGGGTGGCCGCTCCGATGAGCTCGGACGCCGCCGTCATGCCCGGATAGGCGTACGCCGTGAAATAGCCGAGCGAGATCGCGGCCTGACCGCCCGAAAAGTATGCCTCTTGCGCCGCGGAAAAATCGCCGCGGGGATCGAAGGCGCCGTCGCCGTTGTCCCTAAAAAGGCGGACCCCCAGCACGTCGGTGTCCGAAGCGGAGCCGGCGCGCCGCACGTTGATGGATTTAAGACCCGTCTGGCCCTGCTCCGCCCACAATTCCAGTTTGAGCGCCGCGCTGTCAAGTTGTCCCGCGACGGCCGAGGGTCCGGCTAGGTCGGCCGAGCGCGCGTAGAGCGTCGGCGGCGGAGGCTCCTCGATGACAACCGCGGCGTTTGCGGCGAGGATGGAGGGACTGGTGAGATCCTTGGCGGCGATCGCGCGCGAGCCCGGGGTCCACAGGGTCACGGAGTCAATCAACTCCCCATTGTAAAGCGCCCTCTGGGCGGGCAGACGGGCCATGGCATCCGAGCTGGTCAATCCCACGATATCGGAGCCGGCGACCGGATTGAACTGGGCATCGGTCAAACGCGCGCTGACTGAAAAGGCTTTGCCGGCCTTCTGCCTAAGCGGAGTTCCCTTCTTCCCGGCCGCCGAACCGGGCGCGGCCGTTTCTCCCGGCAAAAGCAGCAGCAGCCGCCAAGCCCCTGAGGCGTTGACCGTCACAACGGCGCCGGCCGAAAGACGCGGCACCACCGTGTCCTCGACGCTCAAAGTCTGGCTCCCGGCAGTCTTGAAAGCCACCTGAAAAGCGCGGCTTCCGCCGTCGGCCGGCAAGAAGCTGTAACTGGCGGGCAAGACGGCATAGGCATCGCTCGACTGAAACTTCACCGCGCCGTTGTAGGCGGCCGCAAGCTGGTTGGCTCCGTTCAAGGCGTTTACGGTCACGCTGTAGGCGCTTCCCGCGACGAGGTTTGTGGGCAAGCCGGGCTTTAGGATAACGAGACGCTCCGCCGAGGCCGCCAGGATGCTGCTCAGATAGGCCGTCATGGGATAGAAGGCCGCCTGGCCACCGTCCATCACATCCGGCGAGTTGAGGCCGAAGCCGGCCGGGCCCTCGATTCTCAAGGTGGCCCCCGATCCGGCGGCCGCCGAACTGCTCAAGGTGATGGCGACGAAAAACGTCTGGGTTGAACGCGACAGTTTTACGGCCGGGGACTGCATGGCCTGGCCCTCCGCGTTGGGAGAGGCGGAGCCGATCTGAAGATCGGAGGAAGCCTCCAGTTTGCCGTTGGCGTTTAAGTCCTTCCAAAAACTGACTGATTGGATGTTTCCCGCCTGAGTGTCGTGCACGTCCACGGTGAGATTGGCGAGCGTCGCCTCGTGGCTCAGAGTTCTCAAAGCGAACTGGAGCATGGGGACATTCGCCTGCCCCTGAAGGGCGCTGGAAGGCGCCACCGCGATGGGGCTGACGAGCGTCACCGTGTCGATTTGGAGCTCCACCCGGGTCCGGCTGGATTGGAGCGGATACTGCCCCGCCTGTTCCGCCATCCGGCCCGCCTGGAGGCTGAAGTCCGAGCTGGAATTCAAGGCCGCGCCGGCCGTTCGGCCGATGCCCGCCGTCTCCGCGTAATCATAGGTGATGAAAAAGTACTGCGTGGCCGATCCGATGGAAGCTCCCTTCAGCGACAAAGCGGCCGCGCCTTGGGAATACCGACCCGCGGCCAAAACGGTGTCGCTGGAGGCGCTGAAGCTGGCGTTGCCCGAATCCTGCCAGAGCGTCGCGCGCAGGATGTCGGAGTCCGCCATATCGCCGGTCAAATGTAGGCTCAAGGCTTCCATGCGGCCCGTGCCGCCTTGAGCCCACAGCCCCAAACGCAGAACGGGAAGTTGGAAGGCGCCCTGGAAGGTGGTCGAGGGCGCGAGGTCCGTTGCCGCGACATAGACGGTCGCCACCCCTCCGACGCCCAAGGTCGGATCCGGGTTCCATACGATCCGGTTATTGGGGTCCTTCTCAAACTTGGAGCCGGCCATAGTGCCCGTGGAGTCGGCTATGTAAAGATTGGCGCCGGTCAAGTTGAGCGCCGCAACGTTGGCGCCCAAAGCGGCGTCGGCGAAATTCAAATAGTACATGGTGGCGTCCGCCGATAGATTTCCCAGCGTGACGGCGCTGGCGCCCGGCTGGAAGTTTTGGAAGGTCACGCTGGAGACTGAAATGGGACCCGCGTAATCTTGAATCTGTAGGCCCTTGGAATTGAGGCCGTCCAAAACGGCGCGAGACAGGTTCAAAGCTTTGAAAACGGTGAGTTCCAAGTAGCTTCCAGCATAAACGGCCGTTTGACGCCGCGTGAGGGTGGAGGGACCTTGGGCGGCATCCAGCATCCTCAGCGTTCCGTTGCACACGATGGAAGCCGCTTCAAGCGTCGCCGCCCCGCCCAACTGCAGCGTTCCGTCTATGAGAAGCGTATCGGCTTCCAAACGCCCGCCGTCAATTTCAAGAGCCCCTCCCCACACCCTGACATTTCCATTCACAACGTGCTTGTAATACCGGGCCGTCCCCAAAGTCATCGTTCCGGAGTGAACGTCCAGTCGGCTGGCCTCGAAATCGGTCCGGGAGATATAGATTTGAGAACCCTGGGCCTTTTCCACCCTCACGGCCCCGAATAGGGCGTCGCCTGAAACCGTCTGGAAGCGGGAACCCACGAACGAGACGGTGGCCGATTCGCCGATAAATTTTCCGCCGTTTTGAATCCAATCTCCATGGACCCTGTGCATGAACGAGCCGCCGTTAAAAGTGCCGCCGCGCAGGGTGAGCGCCCCATTAATTTCCATGGGGGCCTGAGCGCTCACCTCGGAATAGTAGCCGGCTTGGATGGTAAAGGAGGCCAACCTCACGCCGGGGACATCCCAGAGGGCATTCTTGAAGGGGCTCAGGGAACCGAAGACCACTTGGTCCCCTTCACCGGGGGCCTTGCCGCCGGCCCAATTGGCCGGATTGGAAGCCAAGTTGTCCGCGCCACGGCCGCTCCACTCAAGGATTCCCGCGGCGCCGGCGGCCTGGACTTTCACGCTCACGGAATCGGAACGGGAAGCGCTTGCAGCGTCGCCCGCCGTCAAAGCAAAAGACCCTGAGGAGACAAACGTGACTGAGAAGACAAACTCCGCGTTATCGGCCGGCGAGAATAAATGGCTCGACGGCTGAACCGAGGCTCCGCCGGAAGCGCTCAAGGTCACGGCGCCGGCATAATCATAATCCTTGTTCTTCAGGCCCGCGTCGACGGCCGCCACGCGCGCCGGATAAGCGACGCCGGCCGTCGCCTCCTGAGCCGTTCCAAAAAGTCCATAGCCGTCGTAAAAATCCTGGCCGGATAAGACCAGCGCCAAGTCTCCCGGAAGCGGCCCCGCCGGATTGACCTGGATTTCCTTTTGATCCGACCAAGCCGGATAGCTGACGTCTTCCACTCGCAGGTTCATGCCCCCTTCCGTATTGAATGTGACGGAAAAGGATCGGGCGCCGTTGTCGTAGGCCGCAAATGTATAATCCTCCGGAACGGAGGCGTAAGGATCGCCGGAGGTGAAGCGGATTCTGCCCGTGTAGGCATAATTAATGTTTTTGGAACCGTCCACGGCCTTGATGGAGACGGTATAAGGCGCGCCCACCGTCGCCGGCGCGGCTGTTCCAAAGACGGATCCGCTGTAGGTGCTTTGCCCCTCCAAAACGATCACCAATCCGCCCGGAAGCTCCGCTTGGCTTTCGACGCTCACCGCCTGGGTGTCCGAGCGGCCGGCGTCGCGCGCATCCTCAGCCGTCAGGCTGAACTCTCCGGCGGAGTGGAAAGTGATCTTGAAATTAAATTCCCCATAATCGAACTGGCTGAACGCGTGGATCGCCGGCTCGATGGCCGCCTGAGGGTCGGTGGCGACAAGATCGACGGTCCCCGTATAGCCGAAATCTCTTTGGAAACCGGCCGCCGTCCCCAAAAAACCGCCGTAGCCTGCGCCCAGGGCGACAACCTTGATATCGTAGGCGACCCCGGCCGTCAGCGTCTCCGGAGTCCCGCGGATGCCGGAGTAATCCAGGAATTGGCCCGGAAGCACGATGGCCAAGTCGCCTCCCGCGGCCGTGGGGCTGTAGGAGACGCTCACTTCGCTTGGGATCGATAAATTGCCGGAAGCGTCTTGAGCCTGCGTCACGATTCGATAGGCGCCCGCGGTCATTTGGGCGGCGGAGGGACCCGCGTAGCCCCAGAAGACATAATTGCTTTCCGCAAAAGCCTGGCTCGGGTTAAGCGATTGGGCCCCTGCCGCGAACTCGCTTCCGTTCCACCACGCGCCGTCGGAACTCCTTTGAATCCCGACCTTGACCTTGCTGACCAAAACGTTGTCGTAGGCGGAACCGGAAATCGCGGACAAGCCCGCCACGCTTTCTCCGCTGAAAGGTTGGGTGATATAGGCATAAGGCGGCTCCCTGTCCGTCAGGCCGCCGCCGGCGCTGAAGCGCACTTCTATCTCCTGCATCGGGGACTGGGCGTTGTTGGAGGTATCGAAGGCTTGCGCCGTGATGCGGTAGTTTCCATCCGTCAGCGCCGTTTTACCCGGACCGTAATAAGTCCAATTGACAAAACTGCTTGAAACAAAAGACAACGCCGGATTTAGAATGGTGGATCCGGCGGCAAAGGCATAGCCGTTCCACCAGGCGTTGTCCGAAAGACGCTGGACTCCGATTTTCACCTGTTTGACGGCCTTGTTGTCCCATGCGGTGCCGGAGATGGTCCCCAGGCTGCTGATCAGGGCGCCTTGGGCCGGGAAGGAAATAGTCGCCTGAGGCAGTTCCGTGTCGGGCGCCGCGAAATACACCACCGCCTTGGCGGGCTCCGTTTGCTGAAGAAATGAGGAGTCAAAGGATTGGCAGTGGATGACATAGGAAATGCCGGCCTGGAGCTCGGAGTTGGGAGGCCCGGTGAAGCTCCAGTTGACGGAGGCCGCCGGTTGGATGGCCAGAGAATGAAGCTGCTGGTAGCTGACCCAGCCCGAACCGCTCCACCAACGGAAGTCGGAAAATCTTTGAATTCCCAGCTCGACGCGGCTCACCATCACGTTGTCGCTCGCCACGCCCAGAATGTTCTGGAGGGAATTGACTTGGCTGTTGGCGGCCGGCGAGTTGATGGCCGAGGTCGGGGGCGTCGTGTCGGCCACGCGGAACGTCACGGTGCGCTCGCTTAAGCCAAGCTGCGCGTTGCCGCTCTGATCGACCGCTTGAGATACGATGCGGTAAGACCTGCCGTCGGCTAAATGGGAACTCGCAGGTCCCGCGTAGCTCCACTGGATGAAATAGGCGGCGGAGAAGCCGGCCACCGGGTTTAAGAGCGGGACGGCGCTCGAAACGAAGCCGCTCCCGTTCCACCAAGCGCCGCTGAAAATGTCCTGAATGCCGACCTTGACCGAGGCCACGCTCCGGTTGTCGATGGCCGTCCCGGCGATGGAGCTCAGGCTGCCCGCAGCGGCCGTCTCCGGCGTGGTAATCGCCGAAAGCGGCGGGCTGTAATCGGGCTCCACATACCTCACCTTTTTGATCGTAGACGCCGCTTGGAGATTGCCGGAAGCGTCTTTGGCCTGGACGGAAATCTCGTAAGTCTCCCCGTCCGCCAAAAGGGCGTTCGAGGGCCCCACGAAGGTCCAACTGACCGAGGCAGCCGGCGAAAAGCCTCCGGCCAAATTGAGGATGGGCGCCGGGCTGTAGGTAAAATAGCTCCCGTTCCACCAATCGCCCGTCAAGCTCCTCTGGATCGAGACCCGCACGGATTGGACGCTTTTGTTGTCCATGGCCGTGCCGAGAATGGAAGCAAAGCTGTTCGTCTCCAAGGTGGAAGGCGAGGTGATGGCCGAGCTGGGCGCCAAGTTGTCCGGCGCGGCGTAGGTGACGTTTTTTTCCGTCGCCTGCGCCTGGGCGTTCCCCCCCGAATCCCGGGCCATGACCACGATCTTATAGGTGACGCCGTCGGTGAGCGCCGAGTTCGATGGGCCGGCGAACGTCCAAAAGACGGCGGGGCCCGCCGCAAAACCTCCGGCGGCCGACAAAATCTGCGAGCTGCTGGTGAAGGCGGAGCCTGCGGGATTCCACCACAACTCCGTCGCCAGATTCTGGAGACCCACCTCCACGGCGGCGACCGCGATATCATCGGAAGCGCTGCCTGAAATCGCCGCCAAGCCGCCCGCCGTGTTTCCGGAAGGCGCGCTGATATAGGAAACCGGAAGGGCGAGGTCGGGCGGCTGAAACTGGACCGTCTTTGAGGTCAACGCCGGCTGCGCGTTTCCGAAGCCGTCCGTGGCCCGGACGTAAATCGCGTAGTCGCCCGCGCTCAAGCTGGAGGAGGGCGGGCCTTGAAAGGTCCAGAAAACGCCGGCGGAGGGGACAAAACTTTGCGCGGACAGGAAAATGGAGCTTAGGCTTTCGGCAAAAGACTGCCCGTCCCACCAAAAACCGGTGGACGCCTCTTCGATGGCCACCTCGACCGAAGCCACCTCTTTATTATCCGACGCCGAGCCGAAGATGGAGTCCAGACCCGTAACCGTGGCCGCTCCGGGAGACTCGATGGCGGAGCCCGGAGGCGCCGTGTCCTCCTCGACATAGGTCGCCGTTCTCTCGGAAAGCCCCTGCTGCAAGTTGCCCGCCGCGTCGGCCGCCTGAACCACGAGGCGATAGCTGGCGCCGTCCGACAAGCTCAAAATACCCGGCCCCGCATAGCTCCACTGGACGTACGAAGCGGAAGCAAAAGCGGCGGCCGGATTTAAGATCGGCCCCGTGCTGGCGACAAAAACCGA
>JACQRQ010000227.1 GCA_016206405.1 Elusimicrobiota bacterium
AACGGCTTAGGATTGTTTCAATTATACTGGACGGGATAGGGAACCCGCGCTCGGTCGTTGGCCAAGGCCAAGACAGTCGTGACTGCGACGTCCGCCCGAAAACTTGGTATACAGATGATCCAAAAGGAGGTATCTGCTATGCGTCGAATGCTTGCCGGATGTGGACTGGCGCTGCTGCTTTCGGCGGGGGCGCCCAACGGGGCCCATGCCCAGCCTGTCGAAGCCGCGGCCAATATACCGCTGCGCTACCAACTGGAGCTGTTTCGCTCGACGGCCCAGGACTTCGCGGCCTACGTCTCCAACTGGTCGCGGCTGATCGCTGTTTCTAAGGCCATCGAGGCGAGCAAGGAGGCCCCCGACGGCGCGTTGCTGGCCCGCAAGGAACGTTATGTTGTAAATCGCGACGAGGCGAAGGACCGCCTTGGCGGAGACATGGAGCAGGCCCGGCTGGTATTCGGGCCGGACGTGCGCCAGGGCATAGAGGCTTTCGAGGAATTCAACCGCAAGATTTCCGTGGAAGTCCTGGAGAAGCTTCCCCCGATCGAGGAATGGGAGAACCACGGCCGCAAAATCCTGGCCGCCATGGCGCAGGAGCTTGGAATCGCGCGCTGAACACCGCGTAAATCCTACTTCGGCTTCTGCGGATTGGCGGGGAGCGCTTTGGGTTTTTCCGCGCTCGGGGCGGGATTCGCGTTCCGCGCGGAGGTTTCCTGGGTCAAAGAAGCGGAATAGGCCGTCCACGCTTTGCACGCTTTGGGAGCGGGGGCCTGGCCAGCTTTTTTGAGGCCGTCCTTGTTTAGAAATTCGTCCGGGTCGCGGCGCTTCTTGGCGGTCATGTCTGAAAAGGCGGAGGCGGTCAGAATTTGGCTCATGGCCGAGTCCCGCGAGGAGGCGGCCATCTCGCGGAAATAGCGCGCGGCCTCCACGACATCCATTTCCATGAATTCCGCGCCGGAGCCGTCGCTGAAACGGTTGAGGTCCGGCTTTCCGGCCGCGGCGTTTTTGAGGGCGGCGCGGTAAACGACCCATTTGCGCACGGGGTCCATCTCCGAGATGTCCACGGCCGGCAAAATCGCGCCCTCCTCCGTCTCAAAAATCACGCCTTCCTGCCGAAGCTCGAACTCCGCCTGCACGTAGTAGGCGTCCCGCTCCGAATCGCGCCGGCTCTGGCCGTAGCGGCACGCGTCTTGCCCCGCGTGCACCAACTCGTGGATGAGGAAACCCAGGAGAGGGCTTTCTTCCTCCAGTGTCGCGCCGCTTCGAATCTTGACGGCATCCTCCTGGTAATCGTAGGCGGCCTCCGATCCCCGCAGCGCGGCCTCATCCGCCGCGTTCACCGTGACGGTCCCTTCCTTGAGCTCCGGCAGGATCACCTCCGTGAAAAAAGACCGCGCTTCGGGGCTCAAGAGATTGTCGCGCCCCGCTCCGGCGACCGCCGCGTAAACCTGCGCAGCGTCCGGCCCGGACTCTTCGGCCGCCGACGCGGGCGCCTGCGGCCGGCCGGCCGCTATGAGAAAAACCGCCGATAAAATCAGGGCGCGTCCGTTCACCCTAACTATATACCAGCAGTTCAGAAGATTTTCCAGTGATTTTTTGGTCCGATTAAGAAGCCGCGCTTGCCGAACCGGATGCCGCTGCCGCCAGCGGCGCGGAGCGCCGGGCACGCAGGCAGATCCACAAGGCGTTGGCGAAGATGATGTAGGCGCAGCTCAAGATGACGAGGATAAGCGCGGTATTTAAACCCACCACCAAGGGCGAGGCGGAGGCGGGCCAGTAATGGCGGGTGATCATCTGGATGGAGGCGGTGGTCGTGGTGATGATCACGAAAACCATCGGCAGGAGGGTGACCCAGGCGTAGCGCGCTCGCCCGGAGCCGACCAGAATCACGGTCCCCACGCACAGGGCGATGGCGGCCAGCATCTGGTTGGCGATGCCGAACATAGGCCAGATGGTCCTCACGCTGGCGTTCCAGATGAGCCAGCCCCAAGCGCCCACCACCAGGAGGCTGGAGATAATGGTACCCGGAATCCAGTCCGTCCGCCCCAAGGGCGCATGCAGCTTTCCCATAAATTCCTGGATCAAAAAGCGAGCGATGCGCGTGCCGGTGTCTATCGTGGTCAAGATGAAGAGGGCCTCGAACATAATGGCATAATGGTACCAGTACTTCATCAGCCCGCCGAGGCCGGGCAGGCCGCTTAAAATTTGGGCCATGCCCACCGCTAGAAGCACGGAGCCTCCCGAGCGGCCGCGGAGATTGGCTTCTCCCACCGCCTGCGTCAAGGCCGGAAGGTGCACCTCCTGAAAGCCGTAGGCGGCGGCGGTCTTGGCCCACTCCGCCACCGGCACGTTGATGGCGTAGTAATCTCCGGGCTCCATGGCGCAGGTGGCGATGAGGCACACCACTCCCACCAGGCTCTCCATGAGCATGCAGCCGTAGCCGATGGGACGGGCGTGAGCTTCGGAGGAGATCATCTTGGGCGTCGTGCCGGAGGAGACGAGGGCGTGAAACCCCGAGATGGCGCCGCACATAATGGTGATGAAGACGAACGGAAACACGGCGCCCGGCACGATGGGGCCGCCGTTTAGAAATTGGCTCAGGGGGGGAAATTTGAGCACGGGATTGACGAGAAGAACGCCCAAAATCAAAATCATGAACGTCCCGATCTTCATGTAGGAACTCAGGTAATCCCTGGGGCAAAGGAGCAGCCATACCGGCAATACCGAGGCGATGAAGCCGTAGGCCATCATGGCCAGGATGATCCCTTCGCGGTTTAAGAGAAAAATCCGGTTGAGCCAGGGGATTTCGGGCACCCATCGGCCCAGAATGACCGCCGCCAAAAGACCCGCGACCCCAAAAACAGTGGCCTCGCTCACCGCGGAGGGACCGGGGCGCAAGCGGTAGATATACAGGCCCATGAACAGGGCGATGGGAATGCTGGCGGCGATGGTGAAGGCGCCCCAGGAGCTTTCGGCCAAGGCGTTGACCACCACAAATCCCAGCCCCGCCAAAGCCACCACTACCACAAAAAGGATGGCCACGGCCGCGGCCGTCCCCGCGACGGGTCCCATTTCCCGGCGGGCGATCTCGGCCAAAGATTTTCCTTGGCAGCGCATGGAAGCCACCAGGATCACGAAATCCTGAACCGCGCCTCCCAGAACCACGCCCACCACCAGCCAAAGAAGCCCCGGCAAAAAACCGAACTGCGCCGCCAAAACGGGTCCGATGAGCGGGCCCGCTCCTGAAATGGCGGCGAAATGATGGCCGAACAAAACCCATTTATTGGTGGGATGGTAGTTTTGGCCGTCGTTTAACGCGTGGGCCGGGGTGGGGCGGCCGGCGTCCAGGGCGAAGACCTTGGCCGCCAAAAAGGCGCTGTAGTAGCGGTACGCCAGAGCCATGGCGCACAGAACCAAAACCATCAAAGGCAGCGCATGCACTTTACAAACCCTCCATCAGAAAAACACCCGCGACGCTGCTCAGTATATCAAAGTGAACATAAAACTTTAAAGGGGACGATTATATATTTGGGGAACCAGCGAAAACACCACCAAATACTTATAGATTTTCAATTTCCCTAAAATATTCTTCCAGGGAAATTTTTGCCGTATTAAGGTTGGCTTTAATGATGGTTTTTGGGACTTCTGCATAGTCCGGTATGATAACTGGTCGGTTATATCCGGGCTTTCTTAAAGCAAAATGATCGCCTGGCCCTCGCTTAGACAATGTCCATCCCATGCGCTCAAAGAACTTTATAAGCTTCCTTGGTCGTATTGGAACTAGGCGGGGCACGTCACGCCGCCACTGGAATCCTAATATTTAATTCGCGGCGAGCCAGCACTTTGGCGGGGATATTTCTTTGAATCCTGGCTGACTGATCGGCTGTGCGTGGCGCCGAAAATCTGCTCATACCGGCTTTGTGCCACCCTAGTTCCGTAAGGGCTTTATCAATAGTCCCCATTTCAGCTAGTTCAGAGAAAAACAAATCAATAGCATTGCCCAGCCTTTTCAAAGCTTCCGTTTGTGTCCTTCCACATGAACCCAAATTCAAGGCTGGCGTATATGCTACTATCGCCCCATCTTCCTTCGCTACGACAACAGGAATACTCACCTTGTATTTAATTATGGCCATTGGATTTGGCGCAGGATGGTAATTATATTTTAACATCAATTTTCAATTTTTTCCAGGGGGCTGCCCTCCGACGGAGCGGGGTAAAACCCATAACAAAGAAACGTAGAAAGGTGGGGCAACACAAGAAGTGCCGCAGTTGGTCAGAAAAGCCTTTTGATCTTGGGCCGAGCTTGCCAAGTATACAATTTCCCTTGAAAGACACATGCGTTGGTCTAGTTTATTTTCGTTTTCAAAATGGGTGCATTTTATGGAGCAAGTAAGTAGAAAGGGGTGGCCGGGAATTTGTCCGTAGCCCCTATGGAGGGAGGCAGCAGGGGTGGGCCATTTTATCCGGCGGCATGGTCCGCCGACCTTAATGGGGTACAGTCCGGGGCGAAGCCACGGACGCCATAGGGGCGGCAACCCCTTGGCGAGCGCCGCGAGGTTCCTTCGTAGCCAAGCGGCCATCAGGCCCGAGAACTGAGGCGGAGCCGAGGCTCGCAGGGCGCGAAAGAGGGACAGGCCCCCAGTCAAATCATTTCCATGGATTTTAGGGTGCACCCCAATAAGGCAAGTTGCATGAGAATATTTTTGTATGATAGTGTCCGCTGTTTTTTGAAAGACGATGACCACACTTACACCCACAGGCGAGTTCAAGCGGGAATTCAAGCTGCTGGATTCCACCATGGTCGTCATCGGGTCCATGATAGGATCCGGGATATTCATCGTCAGCGCGGATATCGCGCGGACGGTCGGCTCGCCGGGCTGGCTGCTCCTGGTCTGGCTCATCACCGGAGCGCTGACCGTCTCCGCGGCCTTGAGCTACGGCGAATTGGCCGGCATGATGCCTCAGGCGGGGGGTCAATACGTCTACCTCCGGGAGGCGTATAGCCCGCTGGTCGGGTTTCTGTACGGCTGGACCCTCTTTCTGGTGATTCAGACCGGAAGCATCGCCGCGGTCGCCGTCGCTTTCGCCAAATTCACGGCCGTTTTAATTCCATGGTTCGGCGAGGAGCACATCCTGGCCTCCGCCGGCCGAGTTAAATTCTCGGCCGCGCAGTTGTTGGCCGTCGGAAGCATCGCGGCGCTGACCGGGGTCAATCTCCTCGGCGTGCACCAGGGAAAAATCATACAGAACGTCTTTACCGCGGCGAAAACGGCCGCTCTCCTCGGCTTGATCGCCATCGGGGCATGGCTGGGACGAAACCACGCCGCCATCGCGGCCAACCTCTCCTCCTTTTGGCCGCCCGCCTGGACGCATCTGGCGCAGGATGGGACGGTGGCTTTTCTGGAGCCGCTGTCGGGACTTGGGATTCTGGCGGCCGTGGGCGTCGCCATGGTCGGCTCGCTGTTTGCCAGCGATGGGTGGAACAACATCACGTTCATCGCCGGCGAGGTGGAAAATCCGCGGCGCAGCATTCCGCTGAGCCTGGCCTTGGGATGCGGCTTGGTCACCCTTCTCTACGTTTTGGCCAACGTGGTTTATCTACTGGCGCTGCCCCTGGCCGGAAGCCCGGAGGGGCTGGACGTTCTGGGGCGCGGAGTGCAGTTTGCCGCCAACGACCGGGTGGGAACCGCCGCGGCCTCCATGATTCTGGGCGCGCCGGCGGCGGCGCTGATGGCGGCGCTCATCATGATCTCCACTTTCGGCTGCAACAACGGGATGATTCTGACCGGCGCCCGGGCCTACTACGCCATGGCCCAAGACGGCCTCTTCTTCAAGCGCGCCGGCGGCCTGAACCGCAACGCGGTGCCCGGCGCGGCCCTTATTCTCCAGGGCATTTGGGCATGCCTGTTGTGCCTGTCGGGCACCTACGGAGACCTGCTCGACTACGTGATCTTCGCCGTCCTGGTGTTCTACGGCCTGACGGTGGCGGGAATCTTCGTGTTGAGGGCGCGGCGTCCCGAGGCCGAGCGGCCTTACCGGGCCTTCCTCTATCCCTGGCTGCCTTTGGCCTATGTGGCCGCGGTCGCCGCCATCTGCGTGGACCTGCTCATCTACAAGCCGGCCTACACCTGGCCCGGCCTGGGCATCGTGCTTTCGGGCATCCCGGCCTATTTCCTATGGAAGCGCTCCGAGCGTCGAGACGAAATAGGCGCGGCTCAGGCGGGTTCGTAGGTGCAGAAGGGCTCTTCGGCCAGAACGCTTTGAGAGGCGTAGTAGGCCCGGGCGCGGCAACCGCCGCAAACATCCTTGAAAGAGCAAAGGCCGCATTTTCCCGTCAGAAGATCGGGGTCCCTGAGCTGCTTGAGGACCGTGGAACTCGCCCATATCTCGCTCAGCGGCGTCTTGAGCACGTTGCCGCAGGCGACAGGCAGGTATCCGCACGGGAAGACATCGCCTTTGTGGGAGATAAAGCACATATTGATCGCGGCCAGGCACCCCCGCCGCGCGCCGTTGACTTCCCGCTCTCGCCGCCGGGGAGCGGCGCCGCCTTTCTGAGCCAGGCTCACCTCCACCAAGTGCTCATCCTGCTTTTCAATGCGGTAAAAATGCGGGGCGCAGATCGCCTTGATGGGCAGGCTGCCCGTCCGGTCTTTGACATAAACCCAACGCAGCCAGGCCTCCACCTCCTCTGGGCTGAGCATCTGGGAATCGGCGATTTGAACGCCGCAGCCCACGGGGACCAATAGAAAAAGGTACAGCGCGCAGGCGCCCATATCGGAAGCCATCTTATAGATGACCGGCACTTCGGCGATGTTTTGCCGGGTGACGGTGAAGTTGACCTGCACCTTGATCCCCGCGGCTTTAAGGTTTTTGAATCCCTCCACGGCGCGGTCGAAATTGCCCCGGCCCCGGAAGTGGTCGTGGGTTATCGCGCGTACCCCGTCCAAGGAGATCGCGGCGTAGTAGATTCCGGCGTCTTTGAGGGCCGCCGCGATTCGGCTGCTGACCAAAGTTCCGTTGGTGGCGATGCCCAGGGCCAATCCCCGCTCCTTGCCGTAGCGCGCGATCTCAAAGATATCTTTTCTGAAAAGCGGCTCTCCTCCGGAAAGAATGAGGACGGGTTTGCCTATCTGCGCCAGTTCGTCGATCAACTGCTTGGCTTGTCCGGTGGTGAGCTCGTCCGGAGAGCCTTTGGTCAGGATATCCTGGCGGCGGCAATGGATGCAGCGCAGGTTGCAGCCCGCCGTCGTTTCCCAATAAACCCGCTTGAGAGGGCTCGCTAGTTCCATGTTAATGCTCCAGCCGCAAACTCAGGCGCCCTGGGGCCAGGCCAGTAAAGCGCCCACAGGCCTGGCGGCGGGGAGGGGAGCTTTCCCCAGCCCTTGGTTGGCCCGCCAAAGCTCCTGGGCCCTGATTTGAACGATTTGTTCGGCTTTTTTAGCTTCACGCTTTTTATTCTCCGCGAACTCTTCCACGATATGCTTCAAGTCGTCGATGTCGTAGAGAAAAACCTGCTCGATCTTTCCGACTTCGGGATCGACGTCGCGGGGTACCGCGATATCGATTAAAAACACCGGCTTTCCGCTCCGCCGCCGCATCATTTCCCGGATGCGGGCAGGAGTCAGAACGAAATGCGGGCAGGAGGTCGAGCACAGCACGATGTCGGCGTCGGCCATTCTGGACATCCCTTCCTCCCAATGCAGCGCCTCGGCTCCAAGGGAAGCGGCCAGTTCCCGCCCCCGCTCATAGGTCCGGTTGGAGACGAAAATCGCCTTGACCTTTTTAGAGGCCAAGTGCTTGGCGGCCGCCTCCGCCATTTTGCCCGCACCGAGCACCATGACCCGGCACAGGGAAAGATCCGCGAAAACTTTTTCCGCCAGAGTCACGGCCGCCGAAGCCACGGAGCTGATGCCGGAGGCTATTTGGGTTTGGTTTCGAACCTGTTTGCCCGCGGCGAAGGCCGTTTGGAAAAGCCGGTTGAAAGTCCGCCGCGTGAACCCGTTTTGCAGGGAAATTTGGTAGGCGGTCTTGATCTGCCCCAGAATCTGCGACTCGCCGAGCACCATCGAATCGAGCCCGGCGGCGACGCGGAAAAGATGAATGGCCGCGTCTGTGCCCTGGTGAACGTAGACCTGGCCGTCTAAATCCCGGCCCGTCTTTTGCTCCCAATGCCGCCGGACTTTATCGGCAATCTCCTGGGGCGGGCCGGACCAATAGAACTCCACGCGGTTGCAGGTGGAAAGCGCCACCGCCTCTTGGCAGCCCCACGCGGCCAGGCGGCAAAGCTGCTCCAAAATCTCCTCCGGGCGAACGGATATTTTTTCCCTGAGCTCCACCTGGGCGGTCTTGTAGCTTATGCCGATGCAGGCGATTTCCATATCCCCGTTGGCGTCCTGTTCGCAGACCCGCTCTGCGGGTACCCCGGCTTGGTCAAGCATAGGAATGCAGCCCGCTCAATAAGTAGTTGACTCCAAAATAGGTGAAAAGGATGAAGGCGAATCCGGACACGGCCAGCCAAGCGAAGCGCGACTCCCGCCAGCCCCGCGTGCGCCGCAGGTGGATGGCGATGGCGTAGAAAATCCAGGTCACCAAAGACCAGGTTTCCTTGGGGTCCCAAGACCAGTAGCTGCCCCACGCCGAGTTGGCCCAAACGGCCCCCGTCAGAATTCCGAGAGTCAAGAACCAGAACCCGAGGCTGATGGCGCGGTAAAGCAGGCCGTCCAGCAAATCCGCTTGGGAAGCGGCCCCGGCTTTCTTGAACCGCCAAAGATAAACCAACGCCGCCAGAAAGGCCAAAGACAGCGCCCCGTAGCCGACCATGACGGTGGCCACATGCAGAAGAAGCCAATTGGATTGAAGCGCCGGAACAAGGGGCTGGATGCTGGAGTCCAACAGCGAAGCCGTCGCCAGGCTCACGACCAAAAAGATGGTTAGGGCCGGAAGCAAACCCGCGAAAGAAAGTTTCGACGAATAAAAAAGAAAGAATACCCCCAGCACGGCCCAAAGCAGAAACAGCATGGACTCGTATTGGTTGGAGAGCGGCGCCCGGGCGCCGATTTGCCAGCGCGCCATCAGGTTGGCGGCCAAGGCCAGCCAGCTTAGAAAAAGGAGCGCCGTGGTCCAGCGCCGCTTGGAGGCTTTGAACAGGTACTCCGCGGCGTTGGCCCCTAGAGAGGCCAAAGAGAAAATCCACACCGCCTGAAAAGAAGCTTGAACCATAATCTCTTCCGTTTAACGCCGTTTTGAGGAGTTCGGCCCCCAAAACGACCAAGCCAGCCCTATCGCCAAAAAGGAAAATCCCGCGTAGATGACGGGCACGCCCGGGTCTTTGGCGATTTGTATGCCTGAAAAATTTAGATTTTTAGGGTCGAATCCGGACTGGTAAAGCCGGTAGCCCTTATACTTCAAGGGCGAGTTCACGTAGATGGTTTGCGACAACTGGGTCCGTCCATTTTCAATGATTTCTATGTCGCTTTCGTATTGACGAATTCGGCCCGGGATATACTCGTATACGAGGCGATAAGCCTCGTCGCCCAAGCCATGGAAATCCGGAAAATTGGCGAAGATAAATCGCCTCGCCCCGTCCTTGTCTCCGCCGACTTTCAACTCCCAGGCGGGATTTTCGGCAGCGTCGCTTTTTGAGCCCGCCCCCGCCTCGGTGATGACGAAATCGGGATAATACCGCACCGGCTCGATCTCAAGCCCCAAGGCGGGCAATCGCAGCTTTTCGCCGGCCTTGAGTTCGGCGGTTTTATGATTTTGCGTTGAATCACGGGGAACCACGTGGAGCGAGTGCTTTTCATTTTCCCAATATAGAAGCCGGAAATCCTTGAGTTGGACCGAGAAGGGAAGCTGGATTTTGCCGCTGCGGTCGTCGTCAAAAGAAGAGCGGGTTTGGCCTTTTTCCATGGGAAGATAGCCGCGCTGACCGGACGCGCCACGCAGCATCCCCCCGGCGAAAATCAGCATGATGGCCAGATGCGATAAGAAAACGCCGGGCCGCACAAAAAGAGCTTTGTAGCGCCTCAGGGAGCATGCGGCCAAATTGACCCCGGCTAAAGCCAGGAGGCCCAAAAACCAGAAACTGCCGAAAAGATTGTTGAGACCGAGCCGCCCAATCCAGCCCGTCAGGGCGGGGCCGAACATCTCCTGGTAATTCTCGATGGGCTGGCCTTGGGGAATAACGCCTCCCAGGATGCACGCCGCCAAAATCAGTATGGCGGTGATAAAAAACAGCCGGATAGCGCCCAATCGCTCCAGGAGCCGCATGCCCCAGCGGCTGTATGAAAACTCGGGAGAGCGCATGATTTTGAGGCCGATGATTGGATTGGCATCCATAGGTTTTTAACCGCTTATAGTGTTTGCAACGAAATTGCCACGTTGGGGGAGTGGGGAGGGGGAAGTGGTAGAGTGGTAAAGTGATAGAGTGGCTGGGGGAAAGTGGTAGAGTGATAGAGTGGGGATGGATGCAATAATTGAAGGAGCAGGGCAAAGCTGGCAAACCAGGCCGCCGTAATGGACCACTCCGCCCAACGGGGGGCGTAGCGTCCAGTCACAGATATGGCTCTAGGCCCTCCTGGAATAAAAAGCAGCGCTCAAGCCGTATCCCGGAAGTTTCCATGCCACACAGTCTCCGACTCAATACTCATGGGGGCAGATTTCTGCGGTGTAAGCTGCCCGGTCAGCACCGGGATGGTCATCTTCAGCAATGTAGTATAGAGCAGCATCCCGAAGGCCCATATCCCGGCGCAAATCAGCCATTCATTGAGGGTCGGGGAGTACTCGACTATCTCGCCCAGGGGGCTGGGAATGAAGGCCGGGACAACCATGCCCATCCCCTTCTCGATCCAAATGCCCGCGATGGCCAGCGCACAAGCCAAGCTCAGGTATCTTAGACGGCGCGAGAACGGCAGCACCAGCAGGGCGAGGGCCGCCGAATCGAGAACCATGGCCGTCCATATCCAAGGCACGAGGCCGTAGTGGCCGTGGAGGCCGAAGAATAAATACTTAGCCGATGCCACATGAGCTGAGTCGGTGTAGAATTCCTTAAAAAGCTCGCAAAGCAAGAGGAAGACATTGATGATCATCGAGACTTGAACGATGTCCCGGAGCATGAAGAGCGCCTTGTCGGTGACCTTGTAGGAGGATAGGCGGCGGATGACCTGCAGGGTCAGAATGAGGAAGCCCGGTCCGGCCGTGAAGGCCGAGGCCAAGAAACGCGGGGCCACGATGGCTGAGTTCCAGAAAGGCCGCCCCCCCAAGCCGACATAGAGGAATGCCGTCACGGTATGGATGCTGATGGCCCAGAACATGGCGATGAAAACGAAGGGGATGTACCAGATACTCGCGGGCTTGCGCTTGAGATACACCATATAGACCAGATAGCCTGAGATTTGGGCATTGAGAGCCAGGTAGCCGTTGAGGACGATGACGTCCCAGCTCAGCATGGAGATGGGCCAATTAAACCTCCCGATCCCCGGAATCATGTGCCAGAACCGGTCCGGGCGGCCCAGGTCTACGGTGACGAATAGCAGGCACATGACGATGACTGCCACGGCCAAGAGCTCGCCGAAGATGACCACGTCGTGCAGGGTCTCGTCCTTGTAGACATAGACCGGCACCACCAGCATCACCGCGGCCGCCGCCATCCCCACCAGGAAGGTGAAGTTGGCGATATAGAGTCCCCAGGAGACCTGGTCGCTCATGCCGGTGACGGTGAGGCCGGCGACGAGCTGCTTGCAGTAGGCGTTGAGCCCCAAAAGGGACACGGCCGTCAGGGCCGTCATCCATAGGTAGTAACGCCAATCCCCGTCGAGAGTCTTGCGAGCGCAGCGCCCGACGAAAACCACGTAATCCTTGATGGCCTGGGTCATGGTTAGAGGTTGAAGTAATAGTAGAACCGGGGTAAAGTGCCGACCTCCTCCTTAAGGACATACACCCTTTTGGTTTTGATGATGTTGGCGATCTCGCTCTCGGGATCGAGAAGGTTGCCGAACTTGCGCGAGCCTGTGGGACAGACCTCGACGCAGGCCGGGTACTTGCCTTTTCGGGTGCGGTGCAGGCAGAAGTGGCACTTCTCCACGACGCCCTTGGGACGCGGCCGGTTGGAGAGGTAACCCATCTCCGGGTTAAGCTCGTCTTTGGGGATCTCGGGTTTCTCAAAATTGAAGCGCCGCGCCCCATAGGGGCAGGCGGCCATGCAGTAGCGGCAACCGATGCACCAGTTGTAGTCGATGACCACGACGCCGTCGGGCTCCTGCCAGGTGGCCTGCACGGGGCAGGCCTTTACGCAGGGCGCTTTGCGGCACTGGTGGCACTGCACCGGCATGTAATAGAAGCCGTCCTTGGGGACCTCGCCCTCGTAGTCGGTCTTGGAGCTCTCCACGTCGATGGAACCCTTGCGCATCTGCAGGACACGGATGTATTGGATCTGGGGATTTCGCGACTGGTTGTTCTCCTTGGCGCAGGCGTACACGCATTTGCGGCAGCCGATGCAGCGGCCGATGTTGAGGGCGTAGCCGAACTCGACCCCGGGGATGGGAGGAGGGTCGGTGATATTGGGGCGCACGCCGTAATCCTTCTCAACCTGCGCGGCGATCCGTTCGAGAATGGCCTTCTTGTCCTCTGGCGTGAGCTCCTTGTAGTGCAGGCGGAGGAATTCCTCCAAAGTCGGCAGATCGGCGACGCCTTTGAGAGGGGACAAGGCGGCCGCCGTGGCCGTCACGGCGCTGGTGGCCAACGCGGCCAGGAAGGCCCGACGAGAGATTTCATTGGCCGCCTCGCCGGGCTTGAGTTCCTCGGCCATCAGTCGCGCCCTCCGGGGTTTTCGGCGCCGGCCGCCTTGTTGGCCTTGGCGCGTGTGCGCGGGTTGACGTGAGGCGGCGGAGCGGCCTTCAGCGGCTTGAAGATGGGCCAGTGCGGGTTGTGGCAGGCGATGCAGACCTGAGCCTTGCGGGAACCCTTGGTAGTGTCCCAGAAGCCGCTGCGCCGTCCGTGGATGCCCAGGCCCCAGTCACGGTAGATCGTGCCGTGGCACTTCGCGCAGAGCAGTTGGATATTGGCGAGCTTGATGGGGCTGCCGTCGAAATTGGAAAAATCCGCCGGCTGCATGCGGTGGTGGCAGTTGAAACAGTGCTGGTTGCGGCCATGATTGAGCTCAATGTGATCATGGAAAATCCCCTTCTCATGGGGATTTCCCTGGAGCGGCTCGGCGCCCTCGTGGCATGCCTGGCATGGAGCCCCATCGAAGGTCATCTCCGTGCGGACTTTGCGCACGGTGGAGGTGTCGGCGTACTCCGGGGAGAGCTTGGGAATGTCGTCACGGCCGGGTCCTTTGCCTATGAGGTCCTTCGTGAAGACCACGGCCAGCGCGAGCAGGCAGGCGACGGCCGCGCCGGCTGCCGCCAAAGGGATTCTCTTGGAGCCCTCGTCACGGTCCATGGTCATTTTCGCACGGAGGCATCTTCCTTGTGGGCCTCGACGTAAAGGGCCTTGAGTTCCATCAAGAGGTCCTGGGAGCGGGGCAGGAGCTTCTTAAAGTCGAACTCATGCCAGAACCAGATGACGTCTTCGTAGGCCTTGTCGACCTTGGCCATCGCATCGGGTTTCTTGATGGACTTGTAGTAGAATTTGAGGCCTTTGCGGTATCCGTTGGCGTGGTTGAGCCGCTCGAGAATCTCTTCCGCCTGGGCGATGACTTCGGGGTGGTTCTTAGTCCGGGCGTTGTGGCAGTTCTTGCAGGCCCGCTGGAGAATGGTTTTGGAATAGACGCGCGTGTTGAGCGAGCCGTGGCAGGTGATGCAATTGGGCCCTCGCCCCGCGGCATTCAACTGGTCGTAGTGCCGGCTCATGGCGAAGCGCGCGAGAATGGGCGCGTGGCAGTTGCCGCAGGTCTTCGGGATGTTCTTAAAATAGAACGGGCTGTTAGGATTGGATTGAGGGAGGATGCCCTTATGAGCTTCCTCCTTGGATGCCTTAGCCGGGTCGCCGTTATGACAGGCCGTGCAGGAGAGCCCCGCTAAATCATGGGCGGAGCCGCTCCATTCCCGGTAGTAGTTGTAGATCTTTTTGTTCTGGACGCGGAATTTCTCATCCTGGTGGCACTCGCGGCAAGACTCGCGAGGCTCGGCGGCCGCGACTTGAAGTCCCCAAGGGAACGACAATAGGACCGCGAACAGGGCGGCTTGGGCCATAACCCGCTTGGAAACGCTCCTAGCCGGCGGATTTCGCGGCATCCGGGAACATGTCCTCCTAGGGATATCTTTTGCAACGAAGTTGCCACGGGGATAAGTGGTCAAGTGGTAAAGTGGGTGGCTGCAAAAAATAGGAAGGATTACCTTGGTCGGCTAAATAGCGGACGGGTCTTCAATTTTGATCCGGATTGGGAGGTTTATTCCGGTTTATGAATAAATTTTTAAGATTTTCTTGCTGAACCTGGAATTCGCCCTGCTTTAAAATTTTCCTAACCTTGGAATCGTAGGTGAGAAAGTCCACGATCCTTTCCTCATCCGCCTTGCTCAATTCGATTCCGCGGCCTTTCATCTTGAGATGCATCCTGCGCACATAGCGCTTCCAGACGTCCGCCTCCATGTACGGAGAGTTCAGGGGACGCGCCGTCGTATGGCAGGAGCCGCAGACGCCCAGGAAGAACCGGTAATTCGCCTTCTGATTCTCGGGGTAGCCGGACACGTCCACGGTGGGGGAGCCTAGGTCGGAGTAAAACGGCGGGACGGCCTTTGCGGAGGCAGCCGGGTTCTTCGGCGAGGGGGATTCTTCTTTTCCGCCGCAGGCCGCCAAGGAGAGCCCCGCAAGAAAGAGGACGATGAGGCCCGACGTTCGTATCCTCATGATGGGAAATAGGTGCGGATTCTCGCCACGACCTCCCTCTCAGCCTGCTCCTTTCCCTCCCGCACCTCCCAAATGGAGACGATGGGGAACACTCGGGTAAACATCGCATAGAGCATCACGAACGTCGAGATGCATCCCGCGAAGAGCGATATCTCCACCCAACTGGGCGTGTAGCCGCCGGTCGTATAGGGCAGCCGGGGTCGGATCAAAGTGGGCACCACGATCAGAAACCTCTCCAGCCACATGCCCACGATCACAGTCGATGAAGCGATCACCGTCCCTCGGACCGTCTTCCCCAAGGGAGAGACCAGGACGCCGAAGGGAACTACGAAGCAGGTGACGGCCATCAGCCAGAATGCGGGAGCGTAGGGCCCGCTGATCTTCAAGTTAAAGATCACCATGTGCTCGGGCTCGCCGCCGTACCAGGTCGTCAGGTATTCGGAGAACGTGAAGTAGAACCAGAGGCAGCACATCACCAGCAAGAGCTTGCCTAGATTCTCGAAGTGTATCGCCCGGAGATGGCGCTCCAAGCCATAGCCCTTGCGGAGCGCCGCCATGGCGATGATGAGCGCCGCGATCCCCGAGAAGATGGCGCCGACCACGAAGTAGGGGCCAAAGATGGTCGAGTGCCACATCGGCTGGACCGTCATACTGAAGACGTAGGAAACCACCGTGTGGACGCTGACGGCGACGGGAATCACCAGGATGGCCATGATGGCGATGCATTTCTCCAACACTTCCCGCTCCTCGTGGCTGCCGCTCCAGTTCAAAGAAAGCAGCTCGTAAAGGGGCTTGCGCCAGCCTTGAGCGCGGTCTCTGAGGATGGCGATGTCCGGGATAAGGGGAAGGTAGAGATAGAGGGTGCTGCCGATAAGATAGGTGGTGATGCTGCAGACGTCCCACATCAGCGGCGATTGAAAACGGCCTGCAAGAAAGACGTTAAGAGCGCGATCGGGGCGGCCCAGATCAAGGATGATGTTGCCCGCCCCGAACACGAGTACTAGGACCGTGATCACCTCCGCCGAGCGCGTGATGGAGCGCCGCCACTCCGCCTGGACGATCCTGAGTATGGCTGAGATCAGCGTTCCCGCGTGCGAGATGCCGATGAAAAAGACGAAATTGGTGATGTAGAATCCCCAAAAGACCGGATTATTGAGACCCGTCACCGCGAGCCCGTAATACATCTGGTAGCACCAGGCGAAGATCGCCCAAAGGCTCACGCAGGTCAGGACCGCCATGGTCGCGAGGAATCCCCCCGTGGGTGCTTCGAAGATGGGGGCCACCAGGACTTCTTCCTCAGGGAATATCTCCAGGGGGGCGGGGCTTTTTCCGCTTTTTGTTTTCCGCAACGCGATCTTGAAGAAAAGGCGGGAGATGATCCAGGAAAGGATGATGAAGATGGGGCCGATGATGCTGCCCATGACCACGGCCGGCAGCCAGGCGTCGCCGAGCCGGTACGACGCGACGGCGCGCCAGACGAACCAGCCGTTGGCCGCGACCGCGAACAGGCAGAAGCCGGCGAAGCCCGCAAGCTGAACGTAAAAGGTCCAGTTCCTTGGTCTCATGCTCCTTCCTTCAAATAGGTCACTTTGGGTTCGGTGCCCAGTTCTTCCAAAAGATGGAAGGCGCGGGGGTCCTTGGAGAGGTTGGCCGCGTCGCTGTCGTTGTTATTGAGATCCCCGAAGACGATGGCTTTCGCGGGACAAATCTCCGCGCAGGCGGGCTGGTAATCATTTTCCCGCAGCGGCCGTCCCTCCGCCACAGCTTCCTCCTTGGCACGTTGCAGGCGATGGTGGCAGAAGAGGCACTTCTCAACCACGCCTTTGGGACGAATCGAGACGTCGGGATTGAAGGAGGCCCGCATCTCCTCCGGCCAGACCGGCGCTTTCCAGTTGAAGTCCTTGCAGGTGTAGGGACAGGCATTGAGGCAGTAGCGGCAACCGATGCAGCGCGAATAGACCTGGCCCACGATCCCTTCCTCGTTGCGAAACGTGGCGTAGACCGGGCACACTTTGGTGCAGGGGGGGATGTCGCATTGCTGGCAGGGCATGGGTAGAAGCCTCTGCTTCGGCGTGGGAAACTCCCCCTCATGTGATGGAAGAATCTTGAGCCAACGGATGATCCTGCCCATGGAGGCTTCTTGAGGGTTTCCCAATGCCAGATTGTTTTCCGTGGAGCATGCCACCACGCAGGAGCCGCATCCGGTGCACTTGTCCAGATCGATCACCATTCCCCAACGGTGCTCCCCCGGCTTGAGAGGCCGCTTGCCATGCCCCGCATCCCGAGGCGCGGTCCCCCACGCTTTGCCGATTCCACTCAGTAAGAACACGCCGAGAGTTCCAAGGAGACCCCGCAGGAATCCGTTGCGAGAGGTCGTCAAGCTTTCCATAGCCTCACCTCGGTCCCTTCCTCGCCTATCTCCAACGGGTTGGAGCCCAAGCCCTTGGCCCAGCGTCCGTAGTCGGCATATCCCAATCCAACGGGGAGGCTGACCACTCCGGGCATGGCCGCCCGGGACAGACGCGCCCTGGCCTCGATCTTCCCTCTCCGGGATTCGACCCAGATCGCTTCTCCGTCCGATAACCCCGGAAGCGAAGCGGTTTCAGGGTGCATCTCCGCCCAGGTCTCCCACGCCTCCTGCATCTGAGGTCCCGCGACGCTTTGCAGATAGGGGAGATGCGCGCCCTCTCCGAAGGAAAAGGCGAGGGGCGCGTAGAGGTGCAGACGGAGAGGAAACTCCCCGTCCTCCCGCGCTTTTTTAACGTCCTGCAGTTTCAAAAGGTTCGTCAATGCGTCGAACTCAAACTTTCCCGAGCGGGTCGCATAGGGATTGCCGGAGGCAGCAGCGCTCATCTCCCGCCAGAACTTTCCCCCGCTGCTTTCATGGAACAGCTTCTCCGCCCGCAGTTTCTTCATATGGCTCATGACGTAGGAGTCAAAGTCCGCTGGAACTCTTGTCCCAGCCAAAGCTCGCGTCAACGCCAGGAATATCTCCCCGGGATCCTTGGTCTCGTGGAGCGGCGCAACCGCTTTGGGGGCGGCGCCCAAGACCGCGCTCCCGTTCGCGGACACATGGAAAGAACAGTGGCCTCTTTCCAGGGGCGTGTGGCAGGGCAACACGAGATCGGAAGATAGCGCCGTCTCGTTTAGAAAAGAAGAGACCGTCGCCACAAAGGGCGTTTTCGCCACGATCTCTTTCCATACCGAGGGCGACAGAAAGAGAGGATCGACGCGATCGACCAGAAGCAGTTCCGGCGGCCGCGCCTGGAGACTTTGGTCGGCCAAGCCGTCCGCCCAAAAGCCTTCCCGTCCCTCCATCCCAGAGAATACGCCGCCCGTGCCGATGTTCCCCAAGAGGGCGTTGAGCGCGTGGACCGCCATCTGGGTCAGCAACGGCCCGCGGTTGGTGATGGCTGCCGCGGGTTTGAGGCTGGAGAGCTTGACCGCCAGCAAACGGATCTCCTTTCCGGGGACTTCCGTTGCCGTGGAAACGTCATCAAGAGAAAGGGCGTCCAGGCTCTTTTTGAAGTCCTCGAAACCCCGGGACTGCGCGTGGATGAAGGCCTTGTCGTAGGTCTCGTTGGCGATCAACTGTTTGGCCAGGATCAACGCCAGAAGACCTTCCGTCCCGGGCCGGACGGGTACCCATTGGTCCGCCTTGCCCGCGGTCACGGAGAACCTCGGCTCGATCTGGACGATTTCGGCGCGGTCTCCAGACGGCCCTCGCCGAAGCTGCGCGAAAGCCATCTGCGCCTCGACCGGAGACGGGTAGGACTGGAGCCAGTCGAATCCAAAGGAGACCAGGAGCTTCGCGCGGCTCATGTGGAAAGCCACTCGGCGGCTTCCATGCATTCTCTCGTAAGCGTCGCTGGGAAACTCGGACTTGGGAAAGCCTAGGGCGAAAAAATTATCCTTGCCTATGGAATCGGCCAAGCCCCGGAGCGCCTCGCCTTGTATGTCCCACGCCCGCGCCCGCGTCAGCGCGGCCAGCGGCTTGATCTTGCTCCCTGACCTCGCGCGAGTGATCTTCTCCGACAGGGAGCGCACGGCCTTATCCCAGGAGATCTCTTTCCACTCCCCGGATCCACGGGGGCCGCGTCTGAGCAGGGGGGTTCTCAGGCGATCTGGATGGTAGAGCTCTTGCAGGGAGGCCGCGCCCTTGGGACAGAGTCCGCCCTGATTGGTCGGATGATCCGGGATCCCCGAGATTCCGACGGCATGGCCGTCGACTTTGCGCACGCGGATGCCGCAGCCCGCCGGACACAACCCGCAGATGGTGTAGGCGAAGCTCTCTTCCCCCATGGGCGGCGGCGCGTCTTCCTTGGGCGTGAGCACCGCCTTCTTGGCCCAGGCCGGCAAGGCGGAGGTCAAGCCAGAGAAAATGCCGAACTTGAAGAAATTTCTTCGGGATATTTCCATTTCGTTACTTATGGCAAGCCATGCAGTCGTTGGTCACCTTCATCCTGTGGTGGCAGCCCATACAGCGCGCCATGCTGATAGTCACCGCTTGCCGCGTGACCGGAGCCTCGACCTTGGACATGTCGCCGTGACAGAGGGCGCAGTCCAGTTTGGCTAACCCCACGTGCCTGCGGTGGGAAAAATAGACGTGGGTCGGCACGTTGTAGACCTTCTTCCAGGGGATCGGCTTGTTGGCCGAGACATAGTCGCGCACGGCTTTGGCTCTTGGATTTTCGTCATCGGAGGTGTGGCAGGCCGCGCAGACCTCCACCGTGGGAAGCCCTCCGCGCGCCTTCCCATCAGCGATGCCTGTGTGGCAGCCGGCGCACTCCAATCCCAGGGCGATGTGCTTCTTGTGGTTGTAAGCGACTGGCTGTTTTTTAGATCCCGACTGGTGACCGGCCAGCAAAAGCCAGAGGAGGCCGACGAAGGCTAGAGACAAAACCGTTACCGCAAGGTCTTTCATCTATTTCCCTTTTCCGCAAGATGAAGTTCATTCCCGCCTACGGCGTTGGGGAAACCGAGCCTCCCTTGACTCCATGGCTGCCCGCGTACTCTTTGGCCAAAGAGGTAATTCCGGTCATGGCGCCCAGACCCATGGTTTCCACGGCGCTGGAGGGAACGACCACGATGGTGGAGCTCTTCCGCATCCCTTCCAAAAGTATGTTCATGGCGCGAAGGTGAAGCGCGACGGGGCTATTGACGTAGGCCTTGGAAGACTCCTCAAAGACCTTCGAAACCTGTCGCTCCGACTCCGCCAAAATAACCCTGGCTTGTCGCTCCCTTTCCGCTTGAGCCTGCATGGACATAGCGTTCTGCAGGCCTGAAGGGATTTTTACGTCCCGGATCTCCACCGAGAGGGCCTTGATGCCCCAGGCCTCCGTCCGTTGCTCGATCATTTCGCAAAGGTCCTTGTCGATTTTCTCCCTTCCCCGCAGCATCTCCGAGAGGTCGGTTTTGCCGATGACATCCCGCAGAGCGGTCTGGCTGGACCAGGCCATGGCCTGCTGGTAATCCTCCACTTCGAGGGCCGCCTTCTTAGGATCCACCACCCGCCAGAAAAGCACCGCGTCCACATCCACCGGCACGCTGTCCTTGGTCAGGGTCTCTTCCGCTGTGAAGGGGGTGGTGATCGTCCGCAAATCTATCCAGTAGGGGATGGTATCCACGAAGGGAATGATGCCGAATAGGCCCGGCCCCTTCAGATCGTGGAACTTTCCCATCCGGAGGATCACCGCTTTCTGCCATTGGCGCGCGACGCGCACGGCCAAAAGGAACAAGACGGCGAAAAGCGCGATGGCGGCCCCTGCAGTTGGATTTTCGAATCGGACGCTCAACGCTCCCCCCGCGGCAAGCATCAAAACAAACAAAAGCACTGTCACTGGATGGATTCCCATCGTTTATTCCTCCTCTTGGGCGACGCCGGATCAAGCGATGCGTCTGAATTGATTGATATGCAACGAATTGGCCAAAAAAAGGGGGGTTAGCGCTTTTCCAGGGACTTCATATAAGCCACCAAAGCCCGGATCTCATCGTCTCGAAGATCGAGCTTGGGCATGGAAGAGCCGGGGCTTACGGCCTGGGGATCGCGGAAGTGTTTCGTGAGCCAATCTTCCGCCTTCTTGCCGGTCACTTTATCCAATTCCGGTCCAACGACCCCGCCTCTTGCATTGAGCTTGTGGCAGTAGGCGCAGTTCAAGTTGCGGTAAAGTCTCCGCCCCGCCAAAACCAGGGGGTCCTTTTCGGCGGCGGCAGCGGCAGGCGGGCCGTTGAATTTCTGGGCGGCGATGTAGCGGGCCAAGTCCTCTATCTGCGTGTCGGCCAACTGGCCCTTGAACCCCGGCATGGTGGAGGACTGGTTCAGTTGGGTAGGATCCAGGATATATTTCTTGATGTAGATTTTGTCGCGAGCGGAACCGATGAGAGAGAGGTCGGGCCCCCCGTCCCCACCCTCCCCGCCGATGCGGTGGCAGGCGGCGCAATTGTCGGCAAAGAGTTTGGGCGCTTCGCCCGTGAAGGGCCCGCCGGCCAGGGACTTCATGTAGACGACCAGGGCTTGAATTTCATCATCCAAAAGATTGAGTTTGGGCATCTCAGATCCCGGGTTCGCGGCTTTGGGATCGCGAAGGTGTTTTACTAACCAATCCTCCGTCTCCTCCCCGACCACCTTGTCCAACTCCGGGCCGATCTCACCCCCTTTGCCTCCAATCCTGTGGCAGTAGGCGCAGTTCAAAGCGCGGTAAAGCCGCGTCCCGGCCATCACCGCCGGGTCTTTTTCGATCACCGGGTTGAGCATGGGGCTTTTGGCGCCGTAATAGGTCAGAAGCCCCATGCCCGTTAAAGCGGCCAAGCCCAGGCTCAGCCAAAAAGGCCGGTTGAGAGGATGCCTTTCGGGCGAGCGGTCCAAGAACGGCAGAAACAGGAGCACGCCGGCCGCCGCGCCCGGCAGAATCACGGCGGCCACCGCCTCCAATTTGCCGGGAAAGAATTTGAGCGCCTGGAATATGAACAGAAAGTACCACTCAGGGCGGGGGTTGTAGGTGCTGTCGGTGGGGTCGGCCAGATCTTCCAGAGGGGCGCCGAGTTTCAAGGCTAGAAAGCAAAGGGCCGCCAGGATCAAGGCCGCGACGCAGATGTCCTTGACCACCGCGTACGGGAAAAAAGAGCGGCCTTTTTCCTTCAATTCCTTGTATTGCTTTAAATAATCCTGTCTCCAACTCATGGATTATTGGTCTTTGCGGCGCGGAGTTTCGGAAATGCCGTGCCAGACCACCAAAAACAGGTGCAGGCCCACAAACAGAATCAGCAGCGCCGGAAGCACCAGCACATGGAAAGCGTAGAAACGGCTCAGGGTCAGCGCCCCCAAAACGTCTCCGCCCTTAAGCACCTTTCCTATGTAGGGTCCCAGAGTGGGCGCCTGCGCCGCGATATTGGTTCCTACGGCGGTCGCCCAGTAGGCTTTCTGGTCCCAGGGCAGCAGATAGCCTGTAAAACTGAAGCCCATAACCACCATAAATAAGGCGACGCCCGCCATCCAAGTCCCTTCGCGGGGATACTTGTAGGCTCCCATAAAAAACACCCTAAGCATGTGCAGGGCGACAACCACCACCATGAAGCTGGCCCCCCAGTGGTGAAGTCCGCGGACAAATCTTCCCAGGAGCACTTCCCGTTCTATATAGCGTATGGAATCGTAGGCGTGATCCGGCGAGGGGACATAGTTCATCGCCAGAAGCATGCCGGTCAGAGCTTGAACGGTGAACAGGAGCAGGCTGGCGCTGCCCAAGGTGTAGAGCCATGCCTGCCAGCCGGCCGCTTCCGGAATACGGCGGTCCAAAAGGGCTTCCTTCACCTTTTTCCAACCGGTGCGCTCGTCCAATTCGCTCAAAAATTTAGTAATCATGCCTTGCCGGGTTCGAGAGCTTGAGGAATGATTTGCAGGCGTCCGCCCACCACTTTGACGGGAAAGCGATCCAGGGGTCTGGGAGGGGGGCCGGAGACGACGCGGCCGTCGATGGCAAAAGTCGCCGTGTGGCAGGGGCACAAAAATTGCTTTTTGTCGGCGTCCCAGCGGTAGGGGCATCCCAGATGGGTACAGCGGGGGTCGAAGGCCACAAAGTCCCTTCCATTGGAGGTCAAAAACCAGGCCGAAGACCTGGTTTCCACCGTCATCCAGCCGTCTTTTTTTCTCTGGGTAAATTCCAATTTGACCGGGGCACCCTGGGAAACTTCCCGTACCGAGCCTGCGTCTATCCAGCCCTCCTCTCCTTTTTTGAAGGCGGGAGACAGAAAATAGCCTGTCCCCGTTCCTCCCAAAATCGCGGCCATCAACGCTGAGAGCGAGGCGATGATCCACTGCAAAAAAGCACGACGGCTCACTTCATTTTCCATCCGGTACCGTTCCTTTTTGAAGCTGCATCTGTTTGAGTTTGAGCTCGTTGAGGGCCGTGGCTGTCATCTTGGAAACACGGCGGGAAATCCCACCCAACCGGCAAAATTGTGCCCCACGTAGGTTTCGGAAGAAAGCCCGCGATGGCACTCGACGCAAAAATTAGGCTTCTGTTGGGACCAACGGGGACGGGGCGCAGCCGTCAAACATCATAAAAAACATAAGTGATTTAAACATTTTGCGCTCTCGGATTGCAAGGGCAACATCATTGCCAAGTCTTACGGGGCGTGGCAGGTCCGGCAAACCTCATCGCCCTTGAACTTGACCGACTTATGCCGGCCGAAGTTGTGGCAGGCGGCGCAGGACAGCAGTTGGGTGTGCTCAAGATGGGGCATGCTCTTGCCTTGATGCCGGACCGTCGCGGGAGGCACTTTTACCCCGACTTTGCTGTGGCATAAGGTGGCGCAGAAGCCCCCCGAAATGAGGGGGCGCTCCGAGAGGTCCTGCAGGGAAGCGTCGAGCTTCTTGCCGGCGAGCGCGATCTCCTGGTCCGATTCCCGCAGCAGGCTGGCGGCCAGATAGATGTTGTGAACCGCGTGGGCTTCGCGCACCAGAGTCAGGTTCTCCGCCGCCTGCGCGAGGTTTTGCCGCGCCTGCTTGACGGGCGCCTTTCCGGGTTCTTTTTCCTTGATGGCCAGAGCCGCCTGCGCCAGCGCCAGGTTGCTTTCAAGCTCCCGCAAGGTGTCCGAGATGAGTTGCTTGGAATCCGCGACGATGCCCCGGTATTTTTCTCCGTGGCACTTGATGCAGCCCGCTTCCGTGGCCTTATATGTCTTTTCCAGGTGTGCGTGGCCGGTCTGGCTGTGCAGGTGGCAGCCGACGCAGTCCACATTGGCCAGGTACATGGGGCTTGGCATCGCCTCCATGCGCCCGCCCGCCTTGCCGGCGTAAAAGGCCGCCTGAACCTGGTGCATCTTGAGATGGCATTTGGAGCAGTCGAGCGGAAGGCTCTCATGGGGCGTCTGGTGGTTGGCCTCCGTAAATCCATGCTTCATCTCTTTGTGGCAATGGAAACAGGCCACGTTGTGCTTGGTGACGTGGTTTTCGTGGATGAAAGCCGTGTCGGAGAATTTTGCCAGCTTTTCGGGCTGGTTGTGGCAGGTGTAGCAACGGTCCTGAGTCGCCTCGCCGCTTCCCTGGATCACGTTCAAATGGCAATTCTGGCAAGAAACTCCCTTCTGCGTCACGAACGCCTTGTGGTCATAGGTGATGTTGCCTATCTTGAAGGATTTCTTGGGAAGCTCGTGGCATCCCAGACAGCCGCCCACCGGCTTGAGTTCCCGGCCGCTTTTTGTTCCCATAAAGTGGCAGAGGTAGCAGGTGTCCCAGGTGACCTCGACGTGTTTTCCGACCACGATTTGCGAATGGCAGGAGACGCATCTGAGTTGTCTTCCGCGACGGACGCCGGATAGATGCGGGGTGTGGTCGAAATGAATCCCTTTTTCGCTGATGACTTTTCCCTGCAGGAGGCGGGTGGAGTGGCAGCCCGGGCGCAGGCAGGAAGAATCCTCGATCTCAGCGAAGGGTTTGGAGGAATAGGTTCTCGTCACGTATTTGGCCACCTGCGAAAGCGCCTGGAATTTTTTCCACAAGAGCGTCCTCGGAGAGCCGGGCGGATAGTGGCATTCCACGCAGGCGACGAAGTTGTGCTTGGACGTCGCCCACGCGTTGTAATAGGGTTCCATGATATGGCAGGAGTGGCAAAACCTGGGGCTTTCGGAATATTTCGCCAGTCCCGCCAGAACCACGACCGCGGCCAGAAAAGCGCTCCCCAACAGCGCGAAGAAGCGCGGCCGCAAGTGGACGCTCCAAATCTTTTCGGCCGGAACGTGGATGCCGGCGGCATAGAGCCAGCGTCTCCACCAAACGGCCCGCCCCTCGAGCTCCTCATGAGAAAACAACCGGAAGTCCCGCAGGGATTGCCAAAGCCGTTGCCGCCAATTACGGTTTTCGTCCTCTTGAGACATCAAGCCTCCTCAGGCGCCGGCACTTGGGGCGCCGGCCCCTTCGCGGAGCGAAGGGACGATGGAGGCGCCAGCGGCGCGTGACGAGGCGCTTGTTCCGGCCGCGCATGCCCCTCGTCTTGCGCCGGAAAAACGGGCAGAAAGCGGGCGGCCAGGGCGAAGGCCGCGACGGCGGCGGCCACCAGGGCCAAGCTGATAATGAGCTCCATCGACGATGGGAAGTACACCGGCCCGGTATGGGGGACCATGCCGAACCAGCTCACGCACAGGCGATTGAGCGTCACGCCGAAAACGACACCAAAGGATCCGGCCACCAATCTTCGCGGATCGTCCAGGGATTTGGCCGTCGCGAAGAGCAGCGCCGGCCACAGCACCCCGGCGCCCATCTCCAAGGCGAAAAACGCCCCGAGCCACGCCGGAGAAAGAACCGAGGTCCACGCTCCACGGGCCGTGAAGTCCACCGCCCGGACGAGAAAATAAAGCCCGAGCACCAGGCCGGCGGCGCTCGCCAGACTTTTCAAAAGGGAGGCGTCGAGGGCTCTGCCGAACGCCTTGGAGGAAAAAAACGACGCGATCATCGTCATCGCCAGGCCTACGGCGACTGAGGAGATGAGGTAAATGACGGGCAGAAGCGGCGACGACCAAAGCGGATGGATTTTTTGCGGGACGATAAGAAACATAGATCCCAGGGAAGATTGGTGCAAAGTGGAAAGTATTACCCCCGCGATCACCAACGGCATGAGGATAATATGCATGACTCTGATAGCCGTGTGCATCCGGAAGCGCTCCAAAACCACCGGCGCGAATTCCAGAGCCAGCACCGTCATGTAGAGGGTCACGCACCAAGCCACCTCGAACATGATGGAGTGGTGCTGCCACATCGCGATCGGATGCCAAAGGCGGTAGGGCCGGCCCACCTCGATAAACAGCGAGGCCGCCACGAAGCAATATCCCAGGAAAGCGGTCAACACCATGGGTCTCAGGACGGGCTCGAAACGGCGGATATGAAATATATGCACGGTGGCGGCGACCACGTAGCCTCCCGAAGAGACGGCCACCCCCGCTTGAATCAATCCGATCCAGACTCCCCAGGGGAAACGGTCGGTCATGGCGGTGGTCGCGCCCAGGCCGTTGATAAAGCGGACGGTCAGCACCACCGCGGCAACGCTCCAAAGCAGGGACAAAGCTCCGGTCAAGGCCGGGGCTAGGAAAGGCGGCCGGCGGTCCACGGCGGCGGCCCATGCCCCCCACAAAAAAATTCCGGAGCATAAAATCAAAACGCTCCATCCCGCCGTTTCCACCATCATACGCTTTTCTCCCCGCGCTTGAGCCCCAGAGACACCGCCGCAAACAGCGATGCCAGCACCGCGACGATCGCGGGTATTTTGTCGATGACGTCCCAGGTCAGAGCCGGCAAGGGCATTTTCGGCAAGTCCCGCTTAAAGCCAAGTTCTTCAAAAGGAATATCCGAAATATAGAGCCAGGAGGTCCCTCCGACCTCATGTTCGCCGTAAATGTGGGGCAGGTAGGTCTCCGGCCTGGCGTTGATGCGCGCATGGGCCTCGAAAAGAAGGTTGTTGCGCCCGCCGAATTTAAGCGCTCCCGTGGGGCAGGCTTCCGCGCACGCCGGGCCTTGGCCGCGGAAGAGGCGGTTCTGGGCGCAAAACTGGCATTTCCCGATGACGGGCGTCAGGCCTGAGTTCCATTCAAACCGGGGAACGTCGAAAGGGCAGGCCACCATGCAGTAGCGGCAGCCGATGCAGCGTTCGGCGCGATAGATGACCGGCCCGGCTTCGGTTTTGTATAAGGCCGCGACCGGACAAACCGAAACACAGGCCGGCTCAAGGCAATGCATGCATTGCTGCTTGACGAAGCGCGAACGTTCCCGGCCGTTTCCGTCCTTTTTCTTGTTGAGATTGACGGCGGTCCAAAGGTCGAACGCCAATTCCTGCCGCGGCCATGAGGCGGGGGCATCGGTTCCGGCCGTTTGCGAGGCGCCTGCCCCGGCCGTTCGCAGAGCTCCGGCTTCGGTTTCCGGCAGTCTGTTTGCGCTCTGGCAAGCCCTCACGCAGGCGCGGCAGCCGATGCAGCGGGTCAAATCCACCAGCACGGAGGGAGTCTCGCCGCCGGAGGCGGTTGGAGCGGGCGCATCTGGCGCGCCAGGTGCCGGAGCTTCGGCGGCGCCGCGTCGGGCGCCGAGCATTAGAAGACCGGCGGCCGCCCCGGTCCGGCCCAACAAGTGTCTGCGGGAGATTTCTTCAGGCATGAGGGCCTCCGCGCGCGCGCCAAATAACCCATCCGGCCAGCCAGCCCAGAGCCAAACCGGCGAGAAGCCCCAACAAGGCCGTCAGCCACAAACTCTGCCGGGCGCGGTCGAGGCGCCACTGGAGGTCTTCGGCTTTCTCCTTGACCTCAAAAACGCTTTTGACGCCCGCCACGCTGAGCTGCTTCCTAAGATCGCTCAACTCATCGCGCAGCCGGGGAAGGTTGGCGCTTTTATGCACCATCTCTTCATGGCATCGCGAGCAGACTTCGACGCCTACGGCCAGAGAATGTCCGGCGGCGCCGGTACCCTCGATGGCATCCGTGGTCTTGGGGGCGGACATATGGCAGGTGACGCAGGTCAGGCCCTCCAGGTGGTGGGTCGCGTGGGCAAAATCCTTCATGCGCCCGGGGTGGCAGGAGCCGCAAAGCGAATTTTTGCCGCCCGCCCTAAGTCCCTGGGCATGCACGCGGTGGCAGTCGAAGCAGCGGATGTTTTTTTGGCCGTGGCGGCTCAGGGTCCATTCCTGGTACGTCTGGCGGTGGCAGCGCTTGCACATGTCGGCGGACGCGGGAATCGGCATCTTGGCATCCGCCGGATGGCTGGAACCGGCGGGACCATGGCAGGACTCGCAGGTGACGCCGGCGAACAGAAACTCCTGGGAGCCTTGCCGGTGGCCGGTTGTGTGGCACTCCAGACAGCGCGGGTTTGCGCCGTTTTCCTTCCATTCCTTTTGAAATTTCTTGGACGCATACGCCCGGGCATGGATGGAGCCTTTCCACTCGGCGTGCTCCTCGGCATGGCAGCCCGAGCAAAAATCGGGTCCGGAAAAGCCCGCCGCGCGAGGCATCGCGGGCGCCAAAAGGGCCGCAAGGCCGAGGAACGCGGCGAAACAACCTGTTTGCCGTTTGAGTTTCATCGGATTTTAGACCTCCGCTTGACGAAACCGGTCAACCACGCCCAGTTCATGGGGTAAACATCGGGATCAAAAATGACCCAATAGAAGTGCCATGCCGCGATGGCGGCGCAGGCCAGGATGGCTTCATAGAAATGGACGGCCGTGGCTAGGTCGGACACCCACATGGGAAAATGCCTGAGCGTGAAATCGGAAAAAACCAGAATCCCTCCCGAAATCACCATCACCACGGAGCCCCAGATGAGAGCCCAATACTCCGACTTCTCGATGTAGTTGTAGGGGGTGGAAAGATGCGGCGGAACGCGGCGCAGCCCCGCGTTGAAGGCCAGCATGCGCAGCGCCTCCAGGACATCGCCAGGCATCGGCAGCAGGGACTTGAGGACATTCCTTCCCCTCGCGCTGAAAGCGAGATAGGCGGCGTGGTAGACTCCGAGCAGGCAGAACAGGAGGGCGGCCCAGCGGTGGAAAGAGCGCCTTAAATCTTCCGCGGCGAAGTTCAGGGGATAAGCCCACCAGGTCTCCGGATATTTGAGGGCGAAGCCGGTG
>JACQRQ010000203.1 GCA_016206405.1 Elusimicrobiota bacterium
GGTTTGAGATCGGCCATGGCTCGGTCGTCATCGCGGCCATCACGAGCTGCACCAACACCTCCAACCCGCAGGTGATGCTGCAGGCCGGGCTCCTGGCCCAAAAAGCGGCGCGGGCCGGCCTTAAATCCAAACCCTGGGTCAAAACCAGCCTCGCCCCCGGCTCCAAAGTCGTCATGGACTATCTTCAGAAATCGAAGCTTTTGCCCGCCCTGGAAAGCCTCGGATTTTACCTGGTCGGCTACGGCTGCACCACCTGCATCGGAAACTCCGGGCCGCTGCCGGAGGCCATTGAGAAGGCCATCCAGGACGCCAACCTGGTGGCCGCGTGCGTGCTCTCCGGCAACCGGAATTTTGAAGGCCGCATTCACCCCTCCGTCCGGGCCAGCTACCTGGCTTCCCCGCCGCTGGTGGTCGCTTACGCCCTGGCGGGCCGCATGGACATCGATCTTTACCGGGAACCGCTGGGGCACGACGCCTCCGGCAAGCCGGTGTTTTTGAAGGATATATGGCCCTCGCAAAAAGAGGTCCGGCAAGCCGTCCGGAAATTCATAAAAACGGAAATGTTTCACAAGCAATACGGCAAGATTTTCCAGGGGGACAAGCGCTGGAAAACTCTCCGCGTCCCCGGCGGCAGCCGCTTCGCCTGGTCTAAAGATTCGACCTATATCAAGAAACCGCCGTTTTTCGCCGGCACGACCCGTGAGCCCGAGAAGCCGCGGCCCATCGCCGCGGCACGGGTGCTGGCTCTCTTAGGCGACAGCGTCACCACCGACCACATCTCCCCGGCCGGCAATATTCCGGCCGACGGTCCCGCGGGCCGGTATTTGATCGAGCAGGGCGTGGAGAAAAAAGACTTTAATTCCTTCGGGGCCCGCCGCGGCAACCACGAGGTCATGCTGCGCGGCGCCTTCAGCAACATCCGCCTGCGCAACCTCCTCGCCCCCGGAACCGAAGGCGGCTGGACCCGGCGCCTGCCGGACGGCAAGGTCATGACGATTTACGACGCGGCCATGTCTTACGCGAAGGAGAAAACGGATCTTCTCATCCTCGCGGGAAAGGAGTACGGCTCCGGCTCCTCACGAGACTGGGCCGCCAAAGGCGCGGCGCTCTTGGGAGTGCGCGCCGTCATCGCCGAAAGCTATGAGCGCATCCACCGCAGCAATCTGGTCGGCATGGGCATTCTGCCGCTGCAGTTTAAATCCGGAGAAAACTGCCGGAGCCTCCGCCTGACGGGCGAGGAAACTTTCGATATCGAGAACGTCGCGGAGGACTTTAAGCCGGGCCGGGAGATGGAGGTCGCCTGCCTCGCCCCCGGCGGCGGCAAAACCCGCTTCAAAGTTCTCTGCCGCATCGACACGCCCAAAGAGCTGGATTATTACCGCCACGGCGGCATCCTGAAATACGCCCTGCGCCAGCTCCTTTAAAAATCCATCTTCGAATTTCACTCGACCACTGGACCACTGATCACTTTACCACTCTACCACTCACCTTGGGGTTCTGATATTGGAGTGACTCAATACATTTGCTATCATGCCATTGACGGCGAAATTATGCGCGCTTATCCTTATAAAATAGCGCGGAGGAAGCTTCGTTGGACGCCATGTCGGTCAAGACCAAAGCCTTAAGCGAAAAAATCGGACATATCCGCCTGCCCAAACCGCTGCGCGTCCGAGCCGGAGACCCCCTTAAAGACGTGCTTTCGCAAATGCGGGAAAAGCGCGCGGGAACCGCCTTGGTCTGCCAAGGCGGCAAAATACTGGGCATTTTCACGGAGCGCGATTTCCTGATGAAAGTCTTAAACCAGGTCAAGGACCCGAATCTTCCGATCAAGAATTTTATGTCTCCCAAGGTGACGACGATCACCCGCGACACGTCTCTGGGGGAGGCCGTTGAGCTCATGCACGTCCACGGCTACCGCAACCTGCCCGTGGTGGACGACAAGGACGCCCCCGTCGCGCTCGTCTCCGTCAGGCAGATCATCAAATATCTGGCGGCGCATTTCCCGGCCGAGGTCATGAATCTTCCGCCCGAGCCGGAGAAGGTCAGCGAGTCGCCGGAAGGAGCGTAGCGCGCGCCGCCGCATTTAAATGGCCGACACAAAACCGAAGCCCGTCGAGACCCTTGAGTCGGTGACCATCCGCTTCGCCGGGGACTCGGGCGACGGCATCCAGCTTTCCGGCACGCAGTTCACCACCGCCACCGCGATGTCCGGCAACGATCTGAGCACGCTGCCGGATTTTCCGGCGGAAATCCGGGCTCCCGCCGGCACGCTTCCGGGAGTCAGCAGCTTCCAAATCCACTTCAGCTCCAAAGACATCCTCACTCCCGGCGACGAGCCGCAGGTGCTCATCGCCATGAATCCCGCGGCCCTGAAAGCCCACGTCAAGGACGTGGTCTCCGGCGGCATTTTAATCCTCAATGCCGACACCTTCACGCCCCAAAACCTGGAAAAGGCGGGCTATAAATCCAATCCCCTGGAGGACGGCTCCCTGGCCGATTACCGGGTGATACCCGTGCCGCTCTCGACGCTGACCGCCAACACGCTGGAGGACACCGCCCTCAAACGGACCCATATCGACCGCTGCAAGAATTTTTTCGCCCTGGGCATCATGTACTGGCTCTACGACCGCCCCTTGGAGCCGACGCTGGATTGGATACAAAAGAAGTTCCAGAAAATGCCGGAAATCTCGGAGGCCAACTCCAAGGCGCTGCACGCCGGCTACGCCTTCGGGGAGACCACCGAGCTCTTCCAGAGCCATTACCACGTCGGCAAGGCCCCCATAAAGCCCGGGAAATACCGCAAAATCACGGGCAACGAAGCGACCGCTTTCGGCCTGATCGCCGCCTCGCAGCTTTCCGGACGGACCCTCTTTTACGGCAGCTATCCCATCACTCCCGCCAGCGACATCCTGCACGAGCTGGCCAAGCACAAGAATTTCGGCGTCAAGACTTTTCAAGCCGAAGACGAGATCGCCGCCGTCGGCGCGGCCATCGGCGCCTCTTTCGCCGGCCATATCGGCGTGACGGGAACCAGCGGCCCCGGCGTCGCGCTCAAATCGGAGGCCATCGGCCTGGCGGTGAGCACCGAACTGCCGCTCATCGTTCTGAATATCCAGCGCGGCGGGCCCAGCACCGGATTGCCGACCAAAACGGAGCAGGCCGACCTCCTGCAGGCTTACGGGGGGCGAAACGGCGAGTCCCCCGTCGCCATCCTGGCGCCGGCCACCCCTTCGGACTGCTTCGACATGACCATCCAGGCCGTGCGCATCGCTTTAAAATACATGACCCCCGTCGTCCTTCTATCCGACGGCTACCTGGCCAACGGCGCCGAACCATGGAAAATTCCGGACGTTTCCAGCCTGCCTCCGCTGCCGCGCTTAAACGCCTCCGATCCCGATGGGTTTTTCCCGTTCAAGCGCGACCCCGAGACTTTGGCGCGCCTGTGGGCCCTTCCAGGAACGCCGGGATTGGAGCACCGCATCGGCGGTTTGGAAAAAGCCGACATCACGGGCAACGTGAGCTACGAGCCGGAAAATCACGAGCGCATGGTCCACTTGCGCGCCGAAAAAATCCAGCGCATCGCCCGCGAAATTCCTCCGACGGAAATCCTGGGCCCGCATCAAGGCAAGCTTTTGGTGGTCGGCTGGGGCAGCTCTTACGGCGCCATCGCCTCGGCGGCTCAAAACATGCAGAAACAGGGCCTGGAAGTCGCCGCCGTCCACGTGCGCTACTTGAATCCTTTTCCCCCCGATTTGGGCCGTATTCTCAAAAATTACGAGCAAATTCTGGTGCCCGAAATGAACCTAGGACAGTTTTTGCTTCTTTTGAGGGCGCACTACCTCGTTCCGGCCGTGGGGCTCAACAAGGTCAAGGGGCAGCCGTTTAAAGTCTCGGAGATCGAGAACAAGATTCTTCAAATGCTCGGCAAAAAGGAGACATCCGATGGCGGAAACAAAAGCCGCGCCGCCCGCGCTAACGCGTAAGGATTTCATCTCGGACCAGATCGTCCGCTGGTGTCCCGGCTGCGGGGATTTCGCCATCCTGGCCCAGACGCAAAAGTTTCTGCCCACCCTGAATATTCCGCGGGAGAAATTCGTGTTCATCTCCGGCATCGGATGCGCCTCCCGCTTCCCCTACTACGTCGACACCTACGGCTTTCACAGCATTCACGGGCGCGCCCCGGCCATCGCCACGGGCGTCAAATGCGCCAATCCGGACCTCTCCGTTTGGGTGGTGACCGGAGACGGCGACAGCCTGAGCATCGGCACCAACCACCTCATCCATGCTTTAAGGCGCAATATCGGAATCAACATCCTGCTTTTTAACAACGAGGTTTACGGCCTGACCAAGGGTCAGACCTCGCCGACCTCCCGCATGGGCACCAAAACCAAATCGACCCCCTACGGCTCCATCCAGGAACCGATGATTCCCGTCAGCATAGCTCTGGCGGCCGAGGCGACCTTCGTCGCGCGGACTTTCGACACCAACCTGGACCATCTCTCCGAAATGCTGCTGCGGGCCGCGCGGCATAAAGGCACGGCGTTCATTGAGATTTTGCAGAATTGCAAGGTTTTCAACGACGGCGCCTTCGCCGACATCACGGAACGATCCCACCGCGAAGAAACGACGCTGACCCTTAGCCACGGAAAGCCGCTTATTTTCGGAAAAGAAAAGAATAAAGGCATCCGCGTGAGAGGCTACGTCCCCGAAATCGTGGAGTTTGAGCCGGGCCGGGCGCCGCCGGAGATTTTAGTCCATGACGAAAGGCATCCGGATTCCAGCCTGGCGTATTTGCTTTCCAAGCTCTACACGCCTAAATTTCCGGCGCCCATCGGCGTCTTCCGGGACGTGGAGCGCCCCACTTACGAGGAGCTCATGAGCCAGCAAATCGAGGCCGTCAAAAAAACCCGGCCGGCGGATTTGCAGGCCTTGATCGCGGGCTCCGAAACCTGGCAGGTTCCGGCGCAGCGGGACGCGGAGGAAGGAGCATGATTTGCCCGGCCTGCGAGCACGACAATCTTCCCGGCGTCGAAGAATGTGAAAACTGCCAGCACCCTCTGTCCCCATTGGACCTGCCGCAGCCCACCCGGGGCCTCCAGAAGCGCATTTTGGAAGGAACGGTCTCGGAGCTCAAGCCGCGGCCGGCCATCGCGGTCGCTCCGGACGCGTCCGTTTCAGCGGCCGTCGAGTTGATGCAGGCCAATAAGATCGGCTGCGTCCTTGTCCAAACAGCCGGCTCTCTGGCCGGCATCCTGACCGAAAAGGCCCTTCTAAAAAGCGTCGGCCTGCGCCTCAAGGAGCTCCCCTCGATTCAGGTCAAAGAGGTGATGGACCCCCATCCCGTCGCCTTGACCGAAAAATCGACGATCGCCTTCGCTTTCCATACCATGTCCGTCGGCGACTCGCGCTACGTGCCCGTGCTGCGCAACGACCGCTCGCTGGGCATCATCTCGGTGCGAGACCTCCTCCGCTATCTGTGCAAATAACCGCCCCAAAGCGCCCAATTTGTGGTATAATAGGGTCGCCGGTTAACTCTGGCGACGACAGTAACTCATGGGACCCGGCCAATGCCCCGTCCCAGGGATTAAAAAGAGAGGTAAATTAGTAATGGCTAACAAGACAGGCAAAGTGAAGTGGTTCAATGACGCAAAAGGCTATGGTTTCATCACTCCTGATGATGGATCCAAAGACGTATTTGTCCATCATTCCTCAATCCAAGGAGAAGGATTTCGAACCCTTTCGGAGAATCAACCCGTAGAGTTTGAATTGCTGGAATCCGACAAAGGTCCCAAAGCGACCAACGTCATCAAGCTGGAAACCGCCGCGAATTAACAGCGGGCTGCGTTCAAAAAAACCCATGCTTTAAAAAGCATGGGTTTTTTGTTGGGCCGGAGGCCGCGTCAGCCCGAAAACCGCGTCAGAACTTAACTTCTTCGACGTATTCGGATTTAAGCAGGGTCTGAAGGAATTCGTCATGGAGCCACTGGCCGCCGATGGTGTGCACTTCCATGAAAAAGACGTCTTTCTGCCGGGTCACCTTTTTATCCAGCAAGCGGATGAAGTAGCGGTTAAAGAGCTCCAGCACCATTTTGGGGCTGTTGGGGTCGGGAGAGCAGCGGATGTGATAAATGTGCTGGCGGGTTTTTTTGGCCAAAATGAGATGGTCGAGCCGGAAAAGCACGAGTTGAACGATCAAAGCCCCGACGGTCGTAAAGGCGCTGATCTTGTAATAGCCGAATCCCACGCCGCAGCCGACGGAGGCGACCAGCCAAATCATGGCCGCCGTCGTGAGCCCCGTGATATGCGCGCCCTCCCGCAGGATGGCGCCGGTGCCCAGAAAGCCGACGCCGGTGACGATTTGCGCCGCGATGCGTCCCGGGTCCTGAAAATAGGCGGCGCCCACCTTCAAGGAAACGATGGAAAAAAGGGTCGCTCCCAAAGAAATAAGAACGTTGGTCTTAAAGCCCGCGGGCTTGTCGTGGAACTCCCTCTCAAAGCCCAGAAGGCCTCCCAACAACATCGAGAGGGCGATTTTTACCAGGTCCTCAGGAACGGCGTTTAAAAAAACTTCAAACATTGACAAACCCCTTTGCGGCGCTTTGAAATCATACATAATCCGTTCCAAAATTGGCAATCCCGGGAAAGGGGATGAAGTTCCGGCAAAAATAGTAGAATAGGGTTCATGCGGCCGATCAAAGCTTTTTTCTTCGATATCGGAAACGTCCTATTGAAATTCAGCCTGCATAAGCTGGCGCTTGAGATCATCCGGAACACCAGCGTCTCCTTGATCGCGGTCAAAAATTTTTTCCTGGACTCGGGACTGGAAGACCGGTACGAAAGAGGCCTCCTCAGCTCCCAGGAATTTTTTGATGAGGTGAAAAAACAGCTTAAATTCCGGGGCGACCTCGATGCCTTCTCAAAAATCTGGGGCAGCCATTTCAGCGAAAACAAGGAAGTCGTCGAGCTGATGCTCAAGCTCAAAAAGCGCTCGAAGATTTATCTGCTGTCCAACACCAACGATCTGCATTACCGGTTTTTGATTCGCAACTATAATTTCCTGAGCCGGGTGGACGGCGCGGCTCTTTCCTTTGAAGTCGGCCACCGCAAACCGGAGCGCGAGATGTACCGCTCCGCCTTGAACCTGGCGGGAGTGAAAGCCGCGGAATCCGTTTTTATCGACGATTTGCCGGAAAACGTCGAAGGGGCGAGGCAATTGGGCATTTACGCCATCCGCTTTACGGGCCTTGAGCCGCTCAAGGCCGAACTGGATAAGCTCAACGACGGCTTGACATCGACGGGCGCCCGCGGCTATACTTAGAGGGGGCGCCGCGGGCTCAGGAGAAACTTATGTCGACAGCGATTGAAATAACGAAAAATTCCACCATGCAGGAAATTCTGGACGCCTATCCGGGGGCCCAAAGCGCCTTATTTTCGCGCTATCATGTCGGCGGATGCTCCAGTTGCGGTTTTCAGCCCGGCGAGACTCTAGAACAGGTCTGTCAAAGCCACTCCATCGGGGATGTGGAAGAGGTGATCCAGCACATAAAAAGCAGCGCTGACGCCGAGCAGGCTCTTTCTTTAAGCCCCCAAGAATTGCAGATGCGCCTTGAGAAGTCGGCTTTTAAAATCATCGATATCCGGACGCCGGAGGAGTTTGAAATGCTCCATCTGGAAGAGGCCCGCCCGGCCACCCAAGAGCTCGTCGAGGAAGTTCTCACCCGGTGGCCCAAAGACTCCGAGTTCGTGCTGGTCTGCCATGACGGCAAGATGAGCCGCGAAGCCGCTTCCAATCTCCGCACCCAAGGCTTCGTGAACGTGAAGGCTTTAAAAGGCGGCCTGGCGGCATGGTCTAAGGAGATCGATCCGCTTTTCCCCAGTTACTGAGCGAGAAACCCCATGAAACAGGAAATTAAGATCAGCGCAAGCCTTTCGGCCGGAAATCCCGCCCGCTGCAAATTCACCGTCAACCGGCCCCTTCTTCCCGGCCGCACGGTCACCTACTCCGAGGCGCGGCAAGCGGCGGAATCGCCCCTGGCCCTGGCGCTATTTGAAATTCTCGAGGTCTCCGAGGTGCGAATCTCAGGCGATTGGGTTCAGGTGACCAAGAAAGACGCGGGCAACTGGGCGCCCTTGGCCAAAAAAATAGGCTCCGGCATCCGCTCAGCGCTGGAGCGCGGCGCTAATCCCGTCGCCCAAAACGCCGGAAAGGAGCTGCCCGGCCCGGATGAAATCCGGCTTAAGATCGAGCGCCTGTTTGAAACCGAGATCAATCCGGCCATCGCCTCGCACGGGGGATTTGTCGAGCTGCTCGACGTCAAAGGCGCCTCGGTCTACCTGCAGATGGGCGGCGGCTGCCAGGGCTGCGGAATGGCCAATGTCACGCTCCGACAAGGCATCGAGACTTCCATACGCGACGCCGTTCCGGAGGTGGAGGAGATTCTTGATTCCACCGACCACGCCTCGGGCGCCAATCCGTACTACCAGCCTTCCAAAAAGTAAGGTCCTAACGCCCACGTTCCGCATCATGCGCCGGCTCCTCCTGCTGATTCCGACCGCCTCCTACCGCGCGGCCGCTTTCATGGACGCCGCGCGCCGCCTGGGCGTCGAGGTCGTCGTGGGAACCGACCAGCGGCAGAGTCTTGAGTTTCGATCCGGAGGACGGCTCCTGACCCTGGATTTCAAAAATCAGGCCTCGGGCGCGCGGCAAATCGCCCGGCACGCCCTCAAAAATCCTTTGGCGGCGGTGGTCGGCGTCGATGAAGAATCCCTTCTTTTGGCCGCGGCGGCTTCCAAGGCGCTTTCCCTGCCGCATAACGCCGCCGCCGCCATCCGCGCGGCGCGCGACAAAGCCCTCATGCGCGGCCTGCTCAAAAAAGCCGGCGTCCCATCGCCGGATTTCAAGGTTTTTTCCGCGGCCGGCGCGCCCGAGCGCTTCGCCGGGAGCGTCCGCTATCCTTGCGTGCTCAAGCCGGCCTGCCTGTCGGCCAGCCAAGGCGTCATCCGGGCCGACGACGCCGGCCAATTCATCTCCGCTTTCAAACGTATCGGGAAAATACTTCAAGGAATGAGTCCCGACTCTAAGGAAAGTCAAAATTTTGGGCGGATTTTGGCGGAAAATTTTATTCCCGGAAAAGAAGCGGCCTTGGAAGGCCTTCTGACGGGGGGGAAACTCCGGGTTCTGGCCCTTTTCGACAAGCCCGATCCCCTCGACGGCCCGTTCTTTGAGGAAACCATCTACGTCACCCCCTCCCGGTTGCCGGCGGCCGCGCAAAAACAAATCGCGCGGCGCGCTCAGGAGGCCGTCCGGGCTCTGGGCCTGAGGGAAGGGCCGGTGCACGCCGAGCTCAGAATCTCCAAAAGCGGTCCCCAAATCATTGAAGTCGCGGCGCGCTCGATCGGGGGGCTTTGCTCCAGGGCGCTGCGCTTTAAAACCGGGATGTCCCTGGAAGAGTTGATTCTACGCCACGCTCTGCGCTCGCCCGTGGACTCCGCGCAAAGGGAAACTCCCGCTTCCGGCGTGATGATGATCCCCATCCCCCGAACCGGTATTCTTAGGGAGGTGCGGGGACGCCGGAAGGCATTGAAGGTGCCCGGCATCGAAGAAATTTCAATTATGATCCCGCCGGGGCATGCGGTGACGGCCCTGCCCGAAGGCGGCCGCTATCTGGGATTTATCTTCGCCAGGGCCAAGCGTCCGCGGGAGGCGGAGGCGGCGCTGCGCAAGGCGCATGGACGTCTTCGCTTTGAAATCAGCCCTCCGGAAGGCGCGCCTTTAGCGGAACCACATCCGGTCCGATGAGCCCCACCGAAATAATCATTTCCATCGCCGCGTCGACGTCCATATCCGCGAACTGAATTTTGGACTGCGGAACGAAAAGCAGAAATCCGCTCGTGGGATTGGGGGCCGTCGGCACCAGCACCAGTTCATGCGGCGTGCCGGCGACCAAGACCGGGGCCTCGCGGGTCAAAAAACCCACGGTGTACTGCCCGGGCAGGGGGAATTCCACCAAGGCGACGCGCTCGAATTTTTTCTTGGGAGCCACAAACAGGTTCGTCAACCGCCGCAATGTCAGGTGGATGCTTCGAACCAGAGGGACGCGCGCCAGAAGCGAGTCTATCGTCTCCCAGTGGCCGTGGCCGATGATCTCCAACGTCAAAAAGCCGGTCATCCAAACGATCCCGCACACCAACGTCGCGCAAACGAAGAGCCAGACGCTTTCCGGAACGGGGCCTTGAAAAACGCCGCGAAGCATGGGTCTTAGGGCCGGGAAAAGCATATTGCCGGTTATCTTGACCAACAGCCACAGAATGTAGACCGTCAGCCACAAGGGCAAAATGACCGAAATGCCGGTGATAAAATACCGCTTGGTCTGGGACGCTTTGGATTTGAACCCCATGGCCATATCCTAATATATGCTCCGGAAAACTGCAAACGGCGCGGCAAAAATGCCGCCCCAAATTCCCAAAAGGCCCAGACGGCTTAGGACCATGGGCCCAGAATTTTCCTAGGCCCAACGCCGGGACTTTTTTGCCCCATGGACTCATGCCGTTTTTTAGGCAACTTAATATCATACTGGGGCTATGAGAAAAACAAAATCAACCGCCGTGCCCGTTCTCGTACTCGCCCTGTTTTCGCTGGTCCTGACCAACCCCGCCCCGTCGCGGGCGCTTGTCCCTACGCAATCCAGGTTGCCGCGTCGAACATCGCGGACGCCGAAGACTATTCCCCACCTTTCGATACTCCAGCGCACGCCCTTCCTCTTAGAGTTTCCCCAAGCCGAAATTCCCAACGACCAGAACGTTCAAAACGCCCTGATACGCTGGTTGAAAGAAAACGCCGCCCGCATCGGCAACATCAAGCCGCAGAACCTGAAGGTCGTCTACGTTCATAAGGTGGCGGGCAAAAGCGGCATCTCGGACATGTTCTACGCTTATTTCAAGCAAGAAATGCGCGGCAGCGTCGTTGAGGAAAGCCACCTGAATTTCAGCATCCAGATCATCAACGACAAGCCCGTCGTCACCTCGGTGGCCGGGGACTTGTTTCCCGACTTATCCCTGCCTTCGGAAAAAGAGCTTGCCCAAGAGGACATTGAGAGCAAAGCCATGGCGGCTCAAATAGAGGCCGTCAAAACATTGGGCGAGGAACCCGGGGCCGACAACGGGCAATCCCGGCCGATGGGGCGTTCCGTGCGCTATTTGGGTGACCCTCAGCGCAATATCGAGAGCAAGTTCCGGGTCGTGGAGGAAATCTACTTTCCGGACCACGACATTCTGGTGGCCGTGGACGTCAACACCGGCGAGCAATTTCCCAGCCAGGACCGGGCGCACGCCCAGGAGGCGACGGAACCCTCCGGCAACGTTTCAGGCTGGGTCAATGCGGCTGAGGATTCGGGAAAAGACGAGGACGTCAAGCATCTGGTTAAAAAACCCCTTAAAGATCTGCTCGTAAAAACGGGGCTTAAGGATTTCGCGGCAGCCGCGGGCGTCGCGACGGACGAAAACGGGGATTTCCAAACCGGTTCCGACAAAGCGGCGCCCGTGGAAGCGGGCCTGCAAGGGAAGTACGGCGAGGTCAAAAATTCCAACGGCGAAAATCTAAAATTTACCGGCAAAACAGAGCCCGGCAAGGTGCTTAAAATAGAGTTCAACTCCGCCGAGGCCCAGGAAATCCCGACCGCTCAAACCAACGGCTATTATCACGCTCAAAACGTCTTGGATTACGTCGTCTCCCAAGGCGTTCCCAAGGAGCCGCTCGTCAAGAAGCCCCTGACGATCAACGTCAACGAACCCGGCAGCGGCAACGCCTGGTATTCCCGTTGGGACCACAGCATCAACTTCCTCATGTCCGACGAGCAGTTCAACAACACCGCCCTTCCGGACGTCATCGATCACGAGTTCGGGCACAACGTCGACGACAGCTTTGGAGGAATCCGCAACGGCGGCTTGAGCGAGGCCTGGGGAGACATCCTGGCGATGTTCATCACCCGCCAGCCCGTGATCGGCAAATTCTTCTTTAAGGCCAACAAGAACGGCATCCGCAACGGGACCAACACCTACAAATACAAGGAAAACGACGAGGTCCACAAGCAGGGAGAAGCCTTCATGGGCTTCGCCTGGAAGTTGTTCGTGAACCTCATTAAGCCGCTTGGCGCCGAGCAGGCCCTCGCCAAAACGGCGGCCCTGGTCATTCCCGTGATCGTCAGCAACGCCAAAGACATACCGGCGGCCATCGACCAGGTTATCCTGCGGGCGCGCCAACCTGACGGCAGTTTCCAGTTTTTGGATCAAATTCTGGCCGCGGCCAAGGTTCACGGCATTCGCCCGGTGGTCCCGGAAGTCGTCGCCTTGATTCCGGCCGCAAGCATATCGCAGAGAATAGCCGCCTGGCTCTCCGACTGGCTGAAACCCTGGTTCGGCAAGTTCTTTTCCGCCTAACCCGCCGCATCCATCTGAAAGGGAACGGCCGCCGTCTATAAGACGGCGGCCGTTCTGCTTCCGCCGTATCACTCTACCACTTTACGACTCTATCACTTGCCCTCCCCGTCCCCCTCTATCACTCTACCACTTGCAACTTTCCCCTCTAATTATGGTACCATGACCTCCTAGGACTTTAGACCCAGGGGCCGCATAGGCCCCTTGGTCGCCATCAACCAAAGTTGATTACGGAGGAAAGCCCAAGTATGAATCCTAAGATGAAAAAAACGCTCGGCATGCTCGCCCTGGCGGCCGTCGCCTTCGCCGGAGTCTTGGCGTTGCCGGCGCGCAGCGACGACTTCGACAATGGTTTGGACATCAAAAATTTCGTCCAGGCCGCCGTCAAAAAAGCAGGCAAAGTTTTAGTTCGTCCGCAGTCCGCGGCCGCGCAGCCCCCGCAGACGGACGCCGCCGGCCAAGACGCGGAAAAACGGCCGCTGCGGCGGCTGACTGCTCCGAGATCCGGAAAAGTCTCGCTTAATTCCGTGCAGCAGTACCGCTATAGCCGGGACTGCGTGACCTTCACCTTCCTTCCGGAAGACACCCGCTCCGAGGCCGTTTGGCTCCGCTCCGAGGAATGGGCCGAGCAATGCGATTACGATCCCAACCGGGGCCGCTATTGCCGCGAAGTGCCGCGCTTCACTTACCGCGAAAAAGTGCAAATCTTCATCGACGACAGAAAGACTCCCCTGCCTTGGGAGGAGGAAAGCTTCCGCGTCTGCCTGGAGGGTCCCTGGGTCGACCTCTATGAGGAAGACGCCGCTTTCGAATACAGCCTCAATCGCGGCAACAGCCGCAACGGCATATTCCATATCGCGCCCGGCAAAAAAGTCGCCATGGCGCCCGACTTCAACGGCCTGAAACTGGAATACTTCGGCATGGACGACGACAAGAAAAACTTCAAAATGGTCTTCCATGACAAATGGGCGCACACCTACGATGAGGCCGGGGACGCGACCGAGATATGGCTCGACCTGCGCCACGTGCTCAGCGGGCGCTCCGACCCCACCGTGTTTGAGACGCGCGTGCGGCTTTCCACCAAAGACCGCTTTGAGATTCGATTTTCCGAACTGCCGGTCGAATTCAAAGAGGCCTTAAAGCCTGGGGACAAATACCATGTGGATTGGTCCTTCAAGCGCTTGGGCAAGCTTTCCAGCGACAAAGAGCAAAAACATCCGTCCAAAGATCCGGAAAAAGACGACGTCGTCTTCCTGCCCGCAGGTCCGGCTCTATAAATTCGATTCCCAAAGACAGCCCCGCGCCAAACTCTTGGCGCGGGGCTGTCCGCTTTACGCCCGGCGCAAAAACCCGGAAAAGGAGCGCGGCGATGACGCAAAACGATCAAACCACGACGCTGGCCAAACTGAAAAAAACGGTCGGCCGATTCATCACCGAAAGGCAATGGGACCAATTCCATTCGCCCAAGAACCTCAGCATGTCCATCGCCATCGAGGCGGCCGAGCTGATGGAAAAATTCCAATGGGTGCCGGAAAAAGAGTCGCGATCCCTCTACGCCGGAGGCCGGGAAAGAACGGAGCTTGAGCATGAGGTGGCCGACATCGCCATTTTTCTGCTGAGCATCTCCAACGCCCTGCGCATCGATCTCACCCGCGCCGTCAAAGCCAAGCTCCGCCACAACGCCGAAAAGTACCCCGTGGATCTCGTCAAAGGCAAGTACCACAAATACACCTACTATCAAAAAAACAAGCGTTCTCAATAATCTACCAGCCTAAGGACAGTGATAGAGTGGTAGAGTGGTAAAGTGCGAACGGACTCCGCGGCTTGGCGGGCGCTCTGCCACTGTGCTGTTCACTCTACCACTTTATCACTCTACCACTTTACACCTACCTTTATATTTGTGCCTCTGGACGGTTTTATATAAAATGAGGCCGGCTCCCGATGAACTCCAAGCTCAAGCAGTACTTTATCACCGGACTGCTCACTTTGGTCCCCATCGTCCTGACTTTTTTGGTGGTGGCCTGGACTCTCATCTTTTTGGATTCCAGCCTGTCTCCGGCTTTCGATGTCGCCTTCGGCCGGCATATTCCTGGCGTCGGAATCGCCGCCTCTTTGGTCGTCATCCTCGCCGCCGGCGCTTTTGCGTCCAACCTTTTGGGGCAGTACCTGCTGGAGGCGGTCGACAAATTTCTCCTCCTGGTTCCCGGTTTTAAATGGGTTTACTCGACCATCAAGCAAGTGGTGACGGTTTTCGCGCCCGAGAATCATGCCAGTTTCAAGCAGGTGGTTCTGGTCGAGTATCCCCGCGCCGGGGTGAAAAGCCTCGGATTTGTCACCGGTGAAATCAATTTCGATTGGAGCGGCGGCAAGCGCGGCGAGTGGGTTTCGGTCTACATCCCGACCAACCACTTTGTTTTCGGCGATTACGCCTTTTTCCGAAGACAAGACCTGCTTTTCACCGGCATGAGCGTTCCGGAAGGCATCCAATGCGTACTGTCGGCCGGCGCCGCATTTCCCCCTGAAAAAAAGCGCTCCCCGTCCGCTGGCTGGCCGAAAGACCTATAGCCGCCATAGGTCTTTCGGCCTATAAATATGCTATAGTAACGATGCTCCCGGAAACATCCTGCAATGACAACCCGGCGGGGGCGGACGCCATAAAAACAGGAGGAAAGATGTCAAGTAAGAAATGGTTAACTGCGGTGATTTTCCCAGCGCTGTTTTTCGTGAATTTCGCGCGCGCCGAAGAGCCTTCAGCCGGTTCGATCCGTCCGGATGACTCAGATTCTCAACGTATCGTGGTCTTCAAAAAGGGCGTTTCCATGGCCGACGCCCGACAAATCGCTCAGCAGGCCGGAAATAAAGTGGTCCGCGACCTGGAGCTCATCAACGCAGTGGTGATCCGCAGCCCGAAGGTTATGATTGAAAGCGTCGACGCCAGGTTGTTTGCCACGGGCGAAGTGCTCAGAATCGACGAAGACCTTCTCCGAAATTGGATCAAAGACACGGTTGCCGCCCCTGATTTCGACGACACCGTCAACGCCGTCATAGAGAAATTCACCCCGATGAAGGCCCCCGCGCGGCCCGAGCCCGCCGGAAACGAGCTTCCGTGGGGAATCAAGAGAGTCAAGGCTCCGGAGGCCTGGCCCACGACCCGCGGCGCCAAAGTCAAAGTGGCCGTGGTCGACACCGGCATCGACATGGACCACCCCAACCTGGCCGCCAACGTCAAAGGCGGCACCAACGCCTCAATGCCGATTCCCGTGCCCGTGCCTACGCCGCCGGAAGACGACCATGGCCACGGCACCCATGTTTCCGGGACCATCGCCGCGGCGGTCATCCAAGCCAAGGATTCCGTCATCGGCGTCGCTCCCGAAGCCGAACTCTACGCCGTCAAAGTTCTTGACGGACAGGGACGCGGATATCTCTCCGGAATCATCTCCGGCATCGAATGGTGCGTGAAAAATAATATGAATGTCCTCAATATGAGCCTGGGAGGCCCCGACGACAACCAGTCTTTCCATGACGCCATCACGGCCGCCTACAAGGCCGGAGTGGCCATCGTCGCCGCCGCCGGCAACGACTCGGGAGGACCGGTGGCCTACCCGGCCGCTTACACGGAAACCATCGCGGTCGCCGCGAGCACCTCGGAAGATGACTTCGCCTATTTCTCCAGCAAAGGCCCCCAGGTGGACTTCATCGCCCCGGGACATAAGGTCTATTCCACGCTCAAAGACGGCAAGTACGGGACGTACTCCGGAACTTCCATGGCCTGTCCCCACGTCACGGGCCTGGCCGCTCTGGCGATCGCCCGCTACGGAGTTCGCGGCACGGACGCCGTCCGCGAAGCTCTGCGGCCGGCCGCCGCCAAGCTGCCCAAGCTGACCTCGGACCAACAGGGCAACGGCCTCATCGACGCTTATAAACTGGTCACGGGCCAAAGCCTTTGATTCGCTAGCAATAAATATTCGGAAAAAGCCCCCGCGCTCGAAATGAGCGCGGGGGCTTTTTTACGCGACCCGCACGACTTGCGTCGAACTCACCGCCGGGGGAAGGATCCACACCGACACCCGGGCGCAACACGCCGGCCGCTCAACCGGCCGCCGGCTTTACAAACGGCCCGTTGAAGATTGGCCCCCTGCCTCAAATTCCCAAATTGGGAAATTCCCCGCGCAGCGCGCGGAACGGGCTTCGCCCTGGGTAAATATAGCGATCAAATTCTGGATGTGCCGACCGTCAACTCTCCATCCTCCCATTCCGCATCCACTTGGATGGGCTTGCAGCAGATCTCGCAATCATTGACGAAAGATTGAAATTCGGAACTGGGATCCAGGCCGATTTCAAAATTCTCCCCGCAGTAGGGACATTCGATTTCACTCCACTGCTCCTCCGGCAAGGGCTTCACCTCATCTTCGATGTATTGTTCCAATCTCATCGTTCCCCCGAACCTCCAAGCATTTTCCCCACCAGGAGTAGCATAACCCCATTTCCATATTTTTTCAAGCCCCCCCCTTCTCGCACCCTCGCGCTTCGCGCTCGGGCCTGAGGGTCCATGCTCCAGGGGTAAATCGCAGGGATGCTCCCCAAGGTAGGGGAGGGTGCGGCGCACCCTCCCACTGCGGAATCCGTAGGGAGGGGTCCGGGCATTCCTTAATTCGGCCTGATCTCCGTTCGCACACAACCTTATGGTTGTGCTTACTACGACCCTGGGTTTTAACCTGTCGGCGCACCTTGCGCCTTTTCCTGCACCGCAGGCGGTTAAAATCCGTGATGGCATCGTATTACCATCACCCCCATTAATGTTCGGCGGGCCATGCCGCCGGATAGGTCGCAGCCTGCGCGTTTTAATCCGCTTGACGCCCAGGTCTAAAGACCGGCGCTCGGCGATATGTTAAAATAACCAGCGTCACGACTCGCGCCTCATGAGCACCAACCACTCGCAGGCATCTCAATTGCTTCGCTGCGCGAAATGCGGCAAAGTCATTCCGCAGTGGACCCAGGTCTGCCCCCAATGCCTTCACAAACGCACGGTCTTCCGGCGGCTCACCGGCTACATGCAGCCTTACCGCGCCGAGCTCTCCATCAGCCTGCTGCTGGCGCTGGTCCTGACCGCGCTCGAACTCATCCCGCCCTACTTGACCAAGGTCCTCATCGACGACGTTTTGACCCTCCCCGGATCGATGTCCCCGGAGGTTCTCGCGCAAAGATTGGAGCTTTTCGCGTGGATCATGGCCGGCATGCTGGCGATCTACGCCCTGACGGCCTTGGCGTCGATCGTCCGCAACTACCTCATGGAATGGCTCGGCGAAAAAGTCACCTTCGACATACGGGAAGAGATTTACCGGACCCTGCACCGGCTCTCATTGAGCTTCTACGATAAAAAACAAACGGGGCAAATTCTCTCCCGCGTGACCGGGGACACCGACCGGCTCCAGGTGTTCATCGCCGAGGGCGCCCAAGAGCTCGTGGTCGACGCTTTGGTTCTCGTCGGCATCGGCGCGATCATGTTTTCGATGAACGCCCGCCTGGCGCTCTTGGCGCTCGCTCCGATGCCGGTCGTCGCCGTCGGCACATATTTCTTCGGAGTGAACATCCGTAAAATTTACCAGCGGGTCTGGCGCCGCTTTTCCCAGATGAACGCCCTTCTGACCGACACGCTCCCCGGGATGCGGGTGATCAAATCCTTCACTCGCGAAAATTACGAAATCGCCCGCTTCGGCCTGCTCAATAAGTATCTTCTGAGCCACAGCGTGGAGGCGGCGACCGTCGCCGTGCGTTTCTATCCCAGCATGCAGCTCCTTTTGTCCCTGGGATTTGTCATCCTATGGGGGTTCGGGGGCTATATGATCCTGCATGGCGACGCGGAGCTGAGCGTCGGCGTTTTGGTCGCGTTCGTGGGCTACATGTGGCGTTTTTACGGACCCCTCCAAAGAATCAGCCGCCTCAACCAGCAGCTGCAGCGCGCCGCCACCTCGGCCGAAAGGGTCTTTGAGATCATCGACACGCCCTCCGACGTTTTCAGCCCGGCCGACGCCCCCGAGATGCCCGTCATCGACGGCCGGGTGGAATTTCAAAACGTCTCCTTCAGCTACGAGCCCTGGAAAGGCGCCGAGCTTGTCTTAAAAAACATCAATCTATCGGTCGCGGCGGGGCAAATGGCCGGCATCGTGGGCTCCAGCGGCGTCGGCAAAACGACGCTGGTCAACCTCATCAACCGTTTTTACGACCCCGGCGAGGGCCGCGTTTTAATCGACGGCAGGGACATAAAAAGCGTGGAGCTCAAAAGCCTCCGGCGCCAAATCGGCGTGGTCCTGCAGGAGCCCTATATATTTCACGGGACCATCCGGCAAAACATCGGCTACGGCAAGGCGGGCGCCTCGGAAAAGGAGATCGTCGAAGCCGCCATGGCCGCCAACGCGCACGCCTTCATCATGAAATTTGCGGAGGCCTACGACACCGAAGTCGGCGAGAGGGGCGTGCGCCTTTCGGCCGGAGAGAAACAGCGCCTGGCCATCGCCCGGGCCATTTTGAACGATCCGCGCATTTTGATCCTGGACGAGGCGACATCCTCCGTGGACACCGAAACGGAATCCCTCATCCAGGAGGCCTTGAGCCGGCTGACGAAAGGCCGCACGACTTTGGCCATCGCGCACCGCCTCTCCACCCTTCGAAACGCCGATAAAATTTTTGTGCTTGATGACGGCCGCATCGCCGAGGAAGGAAACCACGAGGAGTTGATGGCGGGCGGCGGCATCTACGCCCGTCTGTGCCGCCTGCAGGCGGAGCTCTCCCGCGTGAGGGCGCTTTAGAAACCAATCCTATGCGCGAGATTTTAAAATGGAAAAACTTGCCGGCCGGAAAGTTCCGCTTGGAGCGGGGCGCGGACGCCCGGCTCAGCCTGGAAGCCGGGGGCAATAAATACGAGGGAGTCCGCCTGCGGCCGATATTCCCCTTAAGCCGTCCGCTGCGCTGGATTCAGGTCTCGGACGCGGACGGCGGGCTTCTCGGGGTCATCGACGACCTGGCGGAACTTCCGCCGGAACTCGGGAGGCTTCTGGCCGAAGACATCGGCCGCGTTTTAAATATTTCCGTCATCAAAGCAATTCACTCGATAAAGTCCCGATACGGCATCATGGATTGGGACGTGGAAGCGGACAGCGGCCGCTCCGTATTTGAGGTCAACGACCGGGATCACATCCGGGAGTTCCCGAAGAATAAAATATACGTCAAGGACGTGGAAGGAAACCGCTACGTCATCCCCGACTCCAAAAAACTCGACGCCAAAAGCTGGGAGCGCCTCGAAGCCGTCTTATAACCGGGAATTTGTTATAATCTGAAAAAATCCGCCATGCATTACCGGACTTTGGGGAAAACAGGCTTGGCCGTTTCCGAAATCGGCTTCGGCGCGTGGGGAATCGGCGGCTCCTATTGGGGAAAGACCGACGACGCCGAGTCCCTCAAGGCGCTGCGCGCCGCTTTTGATGGCGGCGTCGTTTTTTTTGACACCGCCTACGTATACGGGGACGGGCGCAGCGAGCGCCTGATCGCCCAGGCGCTTGCCGGCGCGGGAAAAAAAGCGGCCGTCGCCACCAAAATCCCGCCGCTCAACATGCGCTGGCCCGCGGATCCGAAAACTCCCCTGAGCGAGGCCTTCCCTCCGGACTGGATCACGGCCGCCACCGAGCGAAGCCTCAAGAATCTTGATACCGACTGCATCGACCTGCAGCAGTTTCATGTTTGGACGGATTCCTGGCTCAAGGACCCCCTCTGGGGCAAGACTTTCGATACCCTGCTGCGGCTCAAAAGCGCCGGAAAAATAAGATTTTGGGGAATATCCATCAATGACCACGCTCCGAACTCCGCCGTCGATCTCGTCGCCTCCGGGGCGGCTGATTCCGTGCAGGTCATTTTCAACCTCTTTGACCAAAGCCCCGCGGAAAAACTTCTGCCCCTTTGCCGGGAAAAAGGCGTGGGAGTGATCGCGCGTTGTCCGTTTGATGAAGGCAGCCTCGCAGGGCTGCTTACCCCCGCGACGCGCTTTGAGTCCGGCGATTTCAGGGCCGAATACTTCGCGGGAGAGCGCCTGAGCGAGACGCTCGATCGCGTCGGCCGGCTGAGATCGGCGCTGCTTGAAAACGGCGCCAACAACGGGACGATGGCTCAGGCCGCGCTCAAATTCTGCTTGAGCCACGCCGCCGTCGGGACGGTCATCCCCGGCATGCGAAAGACCGCCCATGTGGCCCAAAACATCGTCTCCTCGGACGGCCGCGTCTTCGCGCCGGACGCGCTGGCCGCGCTGCGCCGGCACGCGTGGAACAGAAACTTTTATCAACCGGGCTAGACTTTCCCGGAAAACATGAGGACTCCAACATGAAAAATTCGACTTCCTGTTCCGCTGTGCCGTTTAGATTAAACACCCTCCCCGTGGCGGCGGCCCTATGGGCGGCCTTGTGGGCGTGCGGATGCGCCTCCTCGGCCGGGGCCCAAAGAACGCAGACTCTTGAAAACCAGGTCCAGGCATTGCAGGCCGAACTCCGTCAGGCGAAGGAAAACGGCGCGAAAGAGGTCAAACAAGCGGCTCAGGGCAAAGCCTCTTTGGCATTTCTCCTGGAAGATGCCAAGGCCACGATCAAAGTCATGGAGCAAAGGGTCCGGCAGTTGGAGCGCAGCAACCAGACCCTCCAAAACCTGCCGGTAAACAGCAAGAAGGACGCGCGCGGCGAGATCGCCAAGCTGAGCAAAGAAATCGACGCCCTGGGCAAAGCGAAGACCGATTTGTATGACCGTCTCAGCAAGCAAGTGCTCAGAAAAAAAGAGCTCCAAGAAGAGCTGGATGCCCAGAAGAAGGAAAACCGAAGCTTGGCCAACAAGCTCTTCGTCGTGGAAATCTCCCAAGACCGCCTTCAAAAACAGCTCGCCCAAGCGCCGGCCGATGCCTCCCAGCCTGTCCCAGCCGCGCCAACGGACGCGTCGGCCGCGTCCTCCAAAGCTTCCGTCCCAGACGACACGGACGCTCCCGCGGAGCCGGTCACTGACCCCTTATTGAAGGAATTAGAAAGCTTGGAAAAGGACCTTTCCAAGGAATTGAGCGGCGACGCCGTGCAAATCACCCAAACTCCAAAGAGCCTCATCCTCAGCGTCCCCTCCGACGCCCTTTTTGACGCCGGCGCCAAGGTGGACGCCAAGACGCGCCTGGAAATCAAGGCGGCGGGTCAAAAGACGCTCAAGAAAGTGGCGGCGGCGATGAAAAAAATATCCGAAAGGCCGGTCCGCGTCGAGGCCAATACCGACAACTCCCCGGTTTCATGGAACGCCGTCAACCGCTACAGCAGTTTGTGGGATTACAGCGCGGCCTGCGCCACTTTGGTCGCGGAATACCTCTCTCGGGAGGGAGGCATCAACCCGAGAATGCTCAGCGCCGTAGGCTACGGCGAACATCGGCCTTTGGAATCCAACGCCACGGCGGAAGGCCGCCAAGTGAACCGCCGCATCGAGATCGTCTTGGACACCGCCGGCGCGGCCGATCTCCCCTTCTCTCCCCCGGAACCGTGATGTCGGCTGGAAAAATCGTCTCCATCTCCAAACTGGCCCGGCTCAGGAAGGGCTGGCGAAAAACCGGCAGGAAGGTTGTCTTCACCAACGGCTGCTATGACCTGCTCCACGCCGGCCACGTGCACCTGCTGGAAAAAGCGAAAGCCTTCGGCGACATTTTGATCGTCGGGCTCAACTCCGACGCGTCGGTGCGCAAGCTCGGAAAATCGCCCGAGCGGCCGATCAACCCTCAAAGTTCGCGGGCGCGGGTGGTGGCGGCTCTGGAGAGCGTCGATTACGTCGCCCTGTTCGACTCCGAGACGCCCGCGGCTCTCATCCGGACGCTCAAGCCGGACATCCTGGTCAAAGGCGCCGATTACCAGGCCGGGGAAATCGTCGGGCGGCTGGACGCCGGCAAAACGGTGCGCATCCCCCTCAAAAAGGGATTTTCAACGACAGGACTTATCCGTAAAATTAAAAAATTCGACTGACCCGGTCACCCGGATGCGCCCCATCATTATTCTAGCCAACGGCGAAATGCCGCCGCCGCAATTCCTCAAAAAGCTATGCCGGAAAGCGTCGGCCGTCGTCTGCGCCGACGGCGCCTACGCCAAAGCCGTGCGGCAGGGCCTCTTCGCCCGCTGGATCGTGGGCGATATGGATTCGCTGCCCCCCGAAACGCCCATCGCCCGCGGGACCGTGGTGGTCTACGACGCGGATCAAGACTGCTCGGACCTGGAGAAGTGCATCAAGCTCATCGCTTCGGGCAGGCCCATGGCAAAATACGCGCCGCGGCCGCAAGAGCTATGGCTCGTGGGAGCCGCCGGCGGCCGCGTGGATCACACCCTCGCCGCCCTGAGCCTGGCGGAAAAATACTCCGGGCCGGGGCTAAAAATCGTGATCTGGGACGGCGCCAGCCGCATCGAATTAATTTCAGGAAAGAGCGTGTTTGCCGCCAAACGGGGAGCCTTGATTTCCCTTTTTCCCCTGGGCAAGGCTCTGGTGAGCACCCAGGGCCTGAAATATCCGCTCAAAAAAGAATGGCTTGTCGCCGGCAGCCGGGGCGTGAGCAACCGGGCGGCGGCCCGGCGCGTGAGCGTTGAAGCGCACCGCGGCCGGCTCTGGCTTGTGCAAGCCCTATAGCCTCCTTCCCGCATTGATTGAACCATGTTATCCGCATTGGATCTGAGCATCGTCGCCGTTTATCTGGCGGCCGTCTTATTCGTAGGTTTTCGGGCGGCCAAGAGGCTCGGGACCGGCCAAGAGGACTATATTCTGGCCGGCCGAACGCTCACCCTCCCCTTATTTGTGGCCACGTTGGTGCCGACTTTCTACGGGGGCGTCTTGGGCGTCGGGGAATACGCCTACCGCTACGGGCTCAGCAACTGGGTGATTATGGGCGCGCCTTACTATCTTTTCGCCGCCGTCTACGCTTTCTTTTTCGCGGGCAAGGTGCGCTTGGCCGAAGGGATGACGATTCCAGACCACCTGGAAAAAATCTACGGACGGAAGGCGGCGCTTTTCGGGGCTCTGCTTGTTTTCATCCTGACCATCCCCGCCGCCGAAGTGCTGATGCTGGGCATCCTCCTGCAATGGATCAGCGGGCTCCATCTGGGCTTCTGCGTCGTCGCCATCACGGCGCTGTGTTTTTCTTTTATTTACAAGGGCGGGTTTCGCTCGGACGTGTGGACGAACGCGCTCCAGTTCTTCTGGATGTTCGCCGGCTTCGCCCTCATTCTGCCTTTCGCCTTCTCCAAAGCGGGGGGCGCCGGCGGCTTAAGCGGAGCTCTGCCGCCCCTGCACCTGAGCTGGCATGGAGGCAACCCCGTAAGCAAGATTTTCGTCTGGTACCTGATCGCGCTTTGGACTTTGATTGACCCCGCCTTCCACCAGCGCGCCTGCGCCGCTCAAACCCCTCGCACGGCGCGCCTGGGCATCTTCATCTGCATCGGATTTTGGTTCCTCTTCGACGCCATGAGCACCAGCGCGGGTTTGTTTTCCCGGGTCCTACTCCCGCCCCTGAAAGACCCCCTGTTCGCCTTCCCGGAGCTGGCCGGCGCCCTCCTGCCGCCGGTGGTCAAGGGTCTTTTCTTCGCCGGAATGATTTCCTCCATGCTGGCGTCGCTGCAAGCCGACGGTTTCCTGTCGGCCATCACTTTAGCCAAAGATATTGCCGGCAGGCTGATTCCGGCGGGACCGGAAGAGGCGGCGCCGCGCCGCGATGAAAGAGCCTGGATCAGGGCGGGCCTCATCGCCTCGGGGGCTCTGGCCTGCCTGATGGCGCTCATGATGCCATCGGTGGTGGAACTGTGGTACACGATAGGCAGCACGGTGATTCCGGGGCTTTTATTTCCCGTCGTCGGCTGCTATTTTCCGGCCTGGCGGGTGTCAGGA
>JACQRQ010000204.1 GCA_016206405.1 Elusimicrobiota bacterium
GACTTGCCGACGCCACCCTTGCCCGAGGCGACGGCAATCGTGTTCCTGATGTGTTGCAGCGGCTTCACGCCGCGCTGAACGGCGTGCGCGACGATGCGAGTGGAGAATTCGATCGAAACCGACCGGACGCCGCCCAGTTTTCCGGCGGCACGCTCGATTTCCGATTTCAGTTGCGGCTGGTATCCGGCCGCGGGATAACCAAATTCCAGCGTGATCCGGAGGTCGCCGCCCTCCTCGCTTACGTCCTTGACCGCACCCGCGGAGACGAGGTCCCGATCAAGATGAACGTCGCGGATCCCGGCGAGGATCTCTCTGACCTGATCGGTCGATGGACTGGGCATAATCCGGATTCATTGCGCTCAGGCGACGATCTCGATGTCCGTCGCCGCAAGGACTGGCCCACCCGATATATTCGCGAATTGGATCTCTTCGGACCCCGTCCCGGTGCCATCTGCGTCGTAGTAGAGATTGCCCGTGCCAGTGTCATAGATGATCCGATCATTGGCGTCATGGGCCTCACTGATACCCGAGCCCGAATAGAACGCACCTGAGGCCAGTGTAGTGCCGACAGTCAGCGCCGTGAATATGTCGTCATCGAGCACCAGCTTGTCCGTGCCGGACACGAAGTCGATGACGGAATTGTTCGTGTCCGAGGCCAGTGACGTATTGAATATGAAGCGGTCGCTGCCCGCGCCTCCCGCCATCGTGTCGAACCCGGTGCCGCCGTTCAGGCTGTCGCTGCCGCCGCCGCCGTTCATGTTGTCATCGCCGTTCCCGCCGTTCAGCGTGTCATTCCCGGTCCCGCCCAGCAGCGTATCGCTGCCGCCGCCGCCGTTGAGGATGTTGTTGCCGGTGCCGCCGGTCATGCTGTTCGCTCCGGCGGTGCCCGTGCCGTTGATGGCAGCGCTGCCGGTCAGGATGAGGTTTTCGACATTGGCGTAGTCGGCAAGGAGGGTAGTGAATTTCGTATACAAGGTGTCCATGCCGCCGTCGGCAGTCTCAATCACCTGGTCTCCGGACACTTCTGCCCAATAGGCATCGTTGCCCGAACCGCCCTCCATGACGTCGGTGCCGGCTAGGCCGTGCAGCGCATCGTTCCCCGACCCGCCGACGAGCCGGTCGTTGCCGTTGTCGCCGAGGATATTGTCATTGCCGCCATTGCCATAGATGACGTCATTGCCATCCATACCGCGGAGGACATTGGTGAAATCATTGCCATCCATGCGATTGGCCAGTGCATTGCCGGTACCGTTGGCATTGCCGGCGGCGTCGATAATCAGCCTTTCGACATTGACCGGCAGCGTGAACGCTGCGGCCGAGCTGTACACAATATCCGCCCCCCCGCCGGCGACTTCCGTAACGGTGTCCGTCGCGGAATCCACGTAATAAGTGTCATTGCCGGCCAAGCCGATGAGGATGTCGTTGCCGGCGCTGCCGTCAAGTATGTTGATGCCTGCATTGCCGGTCATCGAATTGGCCTGGTCGTTGCCCGTGCCGTTGATGTTCCCCGTTCCGAGCAGGACGAGGTTTTCCACGTAGGGCGACAGCACGTAACTCACGGATGCGCGCACGGAATCGGTCCCTTCGTCCAGGTTTTCCGTTATCCCATCTTCGACGTTGTCGACGATGTAGGTATCGTTGTGCAAGCCGCCAATCAACACGTCGGCGCCGGTTCCGCCGTTCAGCGTGTCATTGCCGTTCTCCCCGTAGAGAGTATCGCCCGAAGCCGCCCCCCCTTTCAGGTTGTCGGCGCCACCGCCGCCCCAGAGTGTGTCCACGCCAGACCCACCGTTGACTGTGTCGTTGCCGTTGTATCCAAGGAGCGTGTCATTGCCATCGCTGCCCACCAGAGAATTCGCACCGCGCAAGGCAAAACCGATTATGCCTTCGATATCCAGTCCACCCCCAGTTACGAATGAACTGAGCACTTGGTCTATCGTCACTGATATGCCCGTCGCGGAGAAGGTTGTCGCGTCGTCCACCTGCTCGGTGATACTGGTTGCTGTTCCCGCCGACGGAAATCCGCTCGTATACTCGAACCCAACGCCGCCGATAGTCAGCATCTGCCCGCTAGGCCCCAGTACAACGAGTTCCGTGGAGGTTGCTGTAACGAGATTGTCGGGGTCCAATTCAATGAAGTAGTCGAAACTGCTCGTCATGTCGAGCGCGGCATAGGCTGTCGCAGTTGCCATGGGAAAACCTCTTTGCTGGAGGGGGCGGATGTACTAGTCGATTAGTATAGGCCGATGTATGGCATTTGGGGCCCTCTTCCGCTAGCTGGCCTGTCGATTCCCGCAGGTCCGGCACTGTCATGAACTTCACGCTGTCAGCGGCAAATGCTAGCTTAGTCCGTACGATATAAAGAGAACGTCATGCCGGAAAACAAACGCCGCCTCCTCGTCACCAGCGCCCTGCCCTACGCCAACGGCCCGATCCACCTGGGCC
>JACQRQ010000205.1 GCA_016206405.1 Elusimicrobiota bacterium
CCGCTTTTGGACCTCGCTGGTTGACGGAGGATGGCTGGTGGTCGGCCATGCGGAGATGAACCCCGAGTTTTTCCGCGCTTTCCGATCGGTGAGTTTTCCCGGCACCCTGCTCTTCGAGCGCGCCGAGAAGCCGCCGGAGCAGTCGCGCCTCCCAACGGATGCTTGGATGCCCAATAGTGATGCTTCAAGCGCCACGTCGTGGCAACCGCCGTCTCTGCCGGATATTCCGCTTCTCCTTAGGCGGCAACCCGCGGCTCCTCCGGCCGCAGGCGAGGAAGCTCGCGACGCCGGCCCGACGACAACCAGGATTCGAGAACTCGCCGATCATGCTCAGTGGGAAGAAGCGGCTGGGCTATGCCGGACCTTCATAGAAAAGAATAGATTGAGCCCACTCGGCCACTTCTACCATGCCTTGGTCCTTGATCAGATGGGCCGCGCTCAAGAAGCCGAAGGCGCCCTCAATCGCGCCATTTATCTGGAGCGGGATTTTGTGCTTGCCCACTACCACAAGGGCTTGCTGCTTCAAAAAGGGAAGGATCTCTCTGGAGCCGCGCGCTCTTTCCGCAACGCGCTCAATTTGCTGGACGCAATGAGCCCGGAGAAGATATTCTCCGAGGCTGACGGGATTTCGGCGGCGGATCTCTCCGAGCTGGCTCAAATGCAGCTGGACGTTCTGGAGGGTCCATGAGCGCCAAACGAATCGACTGGGAGCAAATCAAGCGCAGGCTGGCTGAGGCCGAGGAGGCTCTTGCCGCCGCGCTGGTGTTCGATGAGCGGCGCAAGAGAGATTTGCTGCGAAGGCGCGCGGAATACTTCGCCGCCCGAAGGAGCGCGCCATCCAAGACGGAAGAGGCGCAGTCCGTGATGATTTTTTTTCTTGGACCCGAGCGCTATGCCGTCGAATTGCCGCGTCTCCGACAAGTGATCTCCCTGGACAATCTTGTGCCGATTCCCGGAGCCCCCCAAGCGATGCTCGGCGTCATGAATTTTCGCGGCGAGGTGGGCACTATTTGGAGCCTAGCGCGCTTATTGGATCTCCCCAACGCGGAGAGCTCAGCGGGGCCAAGGGCGGCGCCGGACCGTCCCGGCCGCCATGTGATCGTGGCCAAAGCCGGTTTTGAAGTTGGCTTTCTCGTTGATTATGTGGAGGGGAGACAGGAAATCGATGCCGGCAATCTGCTTCCCGCCGATGAGACGGAAAGCGCCCTGCCGAGCCGATTCCTCAAGAGCCTGACCCGGGATAAAATTCATCTCCTGGATATGGAAGCTATTCTTGAAAGTGTTTTTTCCGCCGGCATGAACGCGGCATCTGCCACGGCGACAAATGAATGAAGGAGGGCGCACTATGGATAAGATCGGATTATTGGGGCGGCTGAGCGTCGGCCGCAAGATAGGCTTGATAGGACTTTTGTTTCTTTCGGCCATCATCGGGATCATTACCTATACGGTCCTGGAGCAGAAAGAACAGGAAGCCTCGCCGGTCGTCATGCGGATCATGACCCGCCAGCGCGTTTTCGCGCTGCAATACGTCACAGGCGTCATCGCGGAAGCGCAGGGGATCTCTCCGGATGAGCAGAACTGGAGCAATATCTATAAGTTGAATCTGCAAGCCCTCTTGAACGGCGGACAAGCGGTAGCTGTGGTGAAAACAAATGAGACAGTCCTCATTCCCGGCGCCCCGAATCGGGATATCCGCGATAAGTTGGAGGCCACGGGGAGCGCCTTCGATGAAATAATTTCATTGACGAAAGCGATGCGCGGCCTTAAGGCAGGCGCTCCCGCCTATGCCGAGAAGGTTCGCGAGTTCGCGGCATCGGGCGACAAGCTGGACTCGCATTTATCCAGCGCCGGCCGCGCATACCTGGAGCACTTTCAGTCGGCATCGGCGGAGATGATCCGCAATCAGATAGTCATCGGCATCGCGGCGGGCCTCGTCGGCATCCTTCTTTCTTGGCTCATCACGCAAGGCATAGTGTCTCCTTTGACCGCCGTAGTGGCTAATGCCCAAGGCATCGCCAAGGGCGACCTCCGTCAGGAAAGGCTTGCGGTCACATCCGAGGACGAGGTCGGCCAGCTTGCAGCCGTCTTCAACGCCATGCAGGAAACTTTGAGGGAGATTACGAAACAAACGCACGAGGGGACGATGAACTTAAACAGCGCCTGCCAGGAGATACTCGCGTCCAGCCAACAGCAAGCCGCCAGCACCAAGGAGCAAGCCGCGGCCGTTCAAGAAACGACGACCACGGTCGAGGAGGTCCGGCAGGCCGGCGCCCAAATTTCGGAAAGGGCCAAGCAGGTCGCCCAGGCCGCGGAGGCCACCTCAAGCGCGAGCCGCACCGGCCTTCAGGCCGTGCAGGACACCAACCAAACCATGGACAAAATTCGCGAGCAGGTCGAGGCGGTCGCCGAAAATGTCGTCGCCTTGAGCGAGAAGACTCAAACGGTGGGAGAAATCATCGCCTCGGTCAACGACATCGCGGAGCAATCCCATCTCTTGGCGCTCAACGCCGCCATCGAAGCGGCCGCCGCGGGCGAGGCCGGAAAGAGCTTCTCCGTGGTCGCGGGAGAGGTCAAGAACCTTGCCGACCAAGCCAAACAATCCACCGTGCAGGTGAGAAACATCTTGGGCGACATTCAGAAGGGCATCACGGGCTCGGTGATGCTGACGGAGGAGGCGGTCAAGCGGGTTGAAACGGGTAAGAAACAAGCCGAGGTGACCGAAAGAACGATCAAGGAACTGGCGGACACCACTGTCGAGAGCGTCCAGGCCTTCCAACAGACCATTGCCACGACGAACCAGCAGCAGATCGGTTATGACCAGGTTACGCAAGCCTTGCAGGACATCCGCAAGGCATCCGAGCAGACGGCCGCGGGGACATTCCAACTGGAGAAGGCGGTATCCAACCTGACCGCCTTAAGCCAGCAATTGCGCAAGGCCACGGAGAGGTTCCAAATTTGAGCGACGACATTCTTCGCAAACTGCTTGTCAGTTTCAAGGCCGAGCACCAGGACCATCTGGAGAAAATCCGGGGCATTTTAGAGGATTTGGCCAAATCCGGGAAGGGACCGGGACCTGAGCTGGAGGAAGCTTTCCGCAGGGCTCACAGCTTAAAGGGCGCGGCGCGCGCCGTGGACCTGCACCCTATTGAAACCCTCGCGCATTGCGTGGAGACTATTTTTTCGCGGGTCCGGGAGGGCCGGCTGCCCCTGGACAAACGAACGCTTAAGACGATTCACGTGGCGCTTGATTCCATCGAGGACTGGGTCATTGCGTATTTCCAGAAGAATGCGCCCGCGGAGCCGGTCCAGGCGTTGGATGCGGTCGAGGCTCTTCTTGGAACCGAAATAAAGACTCGACCCGTCCCCAGAGCGGCTCCGGCAGCGGAGCCAGCGGGTCCATCCGCTCAGGCGGAAGACGCCGTGACGGTTGGCGTTAAATCCATCGAGCAACTCCTTAAAACATCGGAGAGAGTGTTTTCCGAGGCCAATAGCCAGAATGCGGTCGCAAGGAAGATTTCCTCGGTCGAATCTCAGATACGAGACCTTGACGCCGAGCGGGACCGGATGAAACGCTCGCGCGGCCGGCCGTTGGAGCAACTGGCGCAAACGTCCCAATTTTCCCCCGTCAGCCGTTACCTTGATTTTGTGGACAAACAGGTTAGGTCGCTCAAGAAGGATCTCCGGGATCTTCATCGAATCCATTCCAGCGGTTTGTGGGCAATCAAGAGCGCGGGGGAGCAATTGAGGGGAGAGGCGCTCCAGGCGCGCATGGTTCCCGCGGAAAGCGTGCTCCAGGGATTGCGCAAGATGGTCAGGGATTTGGCGCGCGACGAAGGCAAGGAGATAGAGTTTGCCATGGAAGGTCTGGCGGTAAAAGCCGATCGCCTCGTGCTGCAGGCTCTCAAAGATCCGCTGATGCACCTTCTTCGCAACTCGGTCAGCCACGGCATCGAATCGCCAAATGACAGGCGCGGCGGGAACAAGCCCGCTTACGGCGCCATCGGGCTTCGCCTCGATGCTCAGGGCCGCCTTCTGCGAATCGCGGTTTCCGATGATGGGCGCGGAGTGGATTGGAAGGTTGTCGCCGATTATGCGGTCAAGCGCCGCTTCCTGACGCAAGACGAGGCGGAGGCGGCTTCTTCAGACGATCTTTCCCGGCTGCTGTTTTTGCCTGGATTTTCAACCGCCCGCATGGTGACCGAACTTTCGGGACGCGGAATGGGGTTGTCCGTCGTCGCCGAGGCGGTAAAGCGTCTTCAAGGCCGCGTGGACTTGCGCTCAAAAGAAAACTCCGGAGCGAGCATTGAAATCACCGTTCCGATTTCCATTTCAACCCATCGGATGGCTATCTTGGAGTCCGCGGGACAAGCATTCGCGGTTCCCGTGACGGCGCTGGAACGCCTCCTCCAGGTTCCCGCCGAAAAGATCGGGACTGTGGAAGGAAAATCGGCGATCACCATAGGCGATCGTCCGGTGCCCGTCTCCCCGCTTGCGGGACTCATAGGCCAGGGCGACCTCGCCCTTAAGCTCGAGGGAGATTTGGTGTCCGTGGCCGTGCTGAAGTCGGCGGGGGGCGGCCTTGGCGTCGCGGTGGACGCCTTTGTCACCGAGATCGAAGCCATCGTCAAAAATCTCCAGGGAGGGGCGCAGGCCGTCAAGACCTTTAGCGGCGCGATTTTGACCGGCGACGGCTCGCCGGTCCTCGTGCTTGACCCGCATGAGATCGTTGAGCGCTTCAAAAGCGCGAAGACCGGCTCCATCGTAAGGACTGAGAAAGCGCCTCCGCCAAAACGCGCGCCCGCCATATTGGTCGTGGATGATTCCGTCACGACACGGACGCTTGAGAAAAGCATTCTGGAGGCGCATGGCCACCAAGTGATGCTTGCCGTGGATGGGGAGGATGCGCTGCAGAAACTGCGCTCGGAGACGGTTGACTTGGCCATCATCGACATCCAGATGCCGCGCATGGACGGCTTCCAGCTTATCGAGCGGATGAAGCAAGACCCGAGGCTGTCAAAACTGCCGGTGATCATCGTCACTTCGCTCGACAGCCGCGAGGAAAAGGAGCGGGGATTGGCCCTGGGCGCGGACGCTTACATCATCAAGCGCAAGTTCGACCACAAAGGTCTCTTGGAAGCCATCCGGCAGATTCTATGAGAAAAATCCGCGTGATGATCATCGAGGATTCCGACGTTGTGCGAACTCTTCTTGAGGAGATTATACGGCGGGACTCGCGGCTCGAAGTGGCCGCTTCCGTTCGCAGCGCCGAAGAAGGTTTGCGGCTTTTGCGCAAGACCGCTCCCGATGTCATTTCCCTGGATATACGCCTTCCTGGAATGAACGGATTTCAGGCGACGAAGCGGATTATGTTCGAGCGGCCGACCCCCATTGTCGTGGTGTCGGCCAGCGTGGAGAAGGAGGATCTAAAAATCTCCATCAACGCCCTTAAGGCCGGCGCCTTGGCCATCATGGAAAAGCCGGTCGGGACCACGCGCTCCGATTATCACAAGTTGGCGGACCAGATTTGCACGCAACTGGCCATCATGAGCGAGGTCAAGGTTGTCCGCCAGCGCCGCGCCGTCGCCCACGCGGCTGCCGCGCGGACGCCAGTCCCCCGGGGTCGTGGGACCGGAACGTTCCGCATGCTGGGGATCGTCGCTTCCACCGGCGGCCCCAACGCGTTGGAGAGGATATTGGGCGGGCTTCCCGCCGATTTTCCCCTGCCCATCTTGATCGTCCAGCATATCACCGCGGCGTTTTTGGAGGGATTTGGCGCTTGGCTGGACGATGTGAGCCCCTTCGCGGCGGCTATCGCGCGCAACGGCGAGACTCCCGCCGCCGGGAGGGTTTACCTGGCTCCGGCGGACAGCCACCTCAAAATTAGAGCCGGGCGTATTTGGCTGGATCCGGGCCCGATGATATCAAACCAGCGGCCGTCCGGCACGGCGCTGTTTGAGTCGTTGGCGAAGGAATTCGGGCCCCAAGCGATAGGGGTTCTTCTCACCGGCATGGGAGATGACGGGGCTGAAGGCCTTTTAACGCTTCAATCCGCCGGAGGATACACCGTCGCGGAAGATGAATCGACCGCCGTGGTGTATGGGATGCCGTCGGCCGGCGTGAGGCTCGGCGCGGTATGCGAGTCGCTGCCCCTCAACGATATCCCGGGACGAATCTTGGACTTGACCGCGGAAAGCGAAAAGAACGGGGAGGACTGTGGTCAGCAGGGCGCATAGGATCGTTTTAGTTGAGGACTCGCCGACCCAGGCCGCGAAGCTCTCGGCGCAGCTTGAGGCGGAGGGCTTTGAGGTGAAAGCCTGCTCATCGGCGGAGGAGGGACTCCGGGAAATCAGCGATAATCCGCCGGACCTCCTGGTGGTCGACTACTATCTTCCGGGTTTGCGCGGCGACGAGCTGTGCCGGCGAATCCGGATGAATATCGAGGCGAGGCAGATTCCCGTCCTGATGTTCACCGTGGATGATACCCACGCCATGGAATTGCGCGGTTTGGACTCCGGCGCGGATGATTATATCTCGAAATCAGCCGATCCGGAGGTCCTCATCGCCAGAATCCGCGCTCTCCTGCGCAAAGGGAGGGAGAGCCAAGCGATACTCGGCGCGGCGCAGCCCCATATGCGGGATGTCTGGATGCTTGCCGTCGACGACAGCCCCACCTATCTGGAGAAAATCGTTCTTGAGCTCGAGCAGGATGGGTACAAGTGCGACAGGGCCGCCTCAGGCGGCGAATGCCTGAAAAAACTTGAGGCAAGGCCCTTCGACTGCGTCATTCTCGATCTTGTGATGCCGGGAATGGACGGCATCGCGGTCTGCCGCCGGATCACCGAGATGCGCAGAGGCTTGCGCAATCCCTTGGCGGTCCTTATGCTGACGGCGCAGGAGGGCAAAGAGGATCTGACTCGCGCTCTTGAGGCGGGAGCGGACGACTTTGTGGGCAAATCCAGCGAGATGGCCGTTCTGAAGGGAAGAATCCGGGCGCTGCTGCGGCGCAATTTCTACCTGGAAGAAAACCGGAAGATCATTGAGGAGCTCAAGGCCAAAGAGATGGAAGCCGTCCGCGCAAAAATCGAGAAGGAGGCGGCCCAGGCGCGGGCCTCTCTGGCGCAGAAGCTGGAGATCGCAAACGCCAAACTGGAGGAAGCAAACCGGGAACTGGAGTCCTTCTCCTATTCCGTGTCTCATGACCTGCGCTCTCCCTTGCGCACCATCGATGGGTTCAGCCAGGTGCTCCTTGAAGACTATGCGGACAAACTGGATGAGCCGGGCAAGGACCATCTAAACCGGGTGCGCCGAGGCTGCCAGCAAATGGGAGAGCTGATCGACGATTTATTGAATCTAGCCCGCGTGATTCGGCACGAGATCAAGATGGAGAAGACCGACCTCATCGTCATCGCCCGCGCGGTCATGGAGCAGCTCAAGAAGGCCAATCCGGGCCGGAAGCCGGAGTTTACGGCGCCGCCGAAGCTGCCCGTGACCGGCGACCCAGGCCTGCTGCGGGCCGCCATCGAGAACCTTTTGGGCAACGCCTGGAAGTTCACGGGGAAAAAGATGGGGGCAAAAATAGAACTAGGGACGATGCGGAAGGACGGCGAAACAATCTATTTTGTGCGGGACAACGGCGCGGGCTTCGACATGAGCTATGCCAACAAGCTTTTTGCCGCGTTTCAGCGGCTGCACTCGCAGGAGGAGTTTCCCGGCACGGGCATCGGCCTCGCGACCGTGCAGCGGATCGTGAGACGGCACGGAGGCCGCATTTGGGCGGAGGGCGCCGTCGACAAAGGAGCCGCGTTCTATTTCACGCTGGGAGGTCTCGATGGGAGCCAATGAAAAGACGATTCTTTTGGTGGAGGATAACCCGAACGACGCGGCCTTGACCCTGCGGGCGCTCAAGAAAAATAAAATCCTCAATGAGGTCCAGATCGTCCAGGACGGCGCGGAGGCCTTGGACTATTTGCTCTGTCAAGGCAAGCACGCCGGCCGCGACCCGGGCGCGATGCCGTCGGTGGTGCTGCTGGACTTGAAGCTCCCCAAGTTAAGCGGTCTGGAGGTCCTGCAGCGCCTGCGCGCCGCAGAGCGCACCAAGCTGCTGCCGGTCGTCATCTTGACTTCCTCCAAAGAGGAGCAGGACCTGATCAACGGCTACAAGTTCGGCGCCAATAGCTACATTCGCAAGCCGGTGGATTTCACCAAATTCACCGAAGCGGTGCAGCAACTCGGGCTTTACTGGCTGGTGCTCAACGAACCTCCTCCCAAGTAGCCTGCGTCCCTGTCAGGGCCGCGACGCGGGGGGGCCGGCGGCCAATTGGGATATGAGCGCGCTGTCGGGGACCGGCTCTCTCCGTTCGGTAGTCTCGGCGATCGCCCCGCCGCAGAGCTCCTGAAAAGACGTTTGACTTTTGGGGCTTTATTCCATATCCTCTATAAATGCCGCGCCTCCCTCGCCTCCGCTTTGCCGGCGCCGCCTTCCAAGCCGCCTCTGCCGGCGGCAACATCAAAAAGGTGTTCCTTATAGTTGGTCTCCGGCGGACATTTTAATGACCGCGCTGCAGACCCGCCATTTGACCATCGTCTTTCTCAGCCTTTTGTTTTTACCGACGCTGCAATCCAGGAGTCTTGCCTGGGGGCCGGTGGGGCACCGCACAGTCGCCATGATCGCCGAGGATCTTCTGGATCCGGAAGCCCATCCGGAGGGCCTGGACCCCGAGACGCTTCGGACGCTGCGCGCGCTGCACCAAAGCCTCGGACTGAACGCGCAGACTCTTAAAGCCGCCAAGGAAATTATCGGCCAAAACGCCGGCTTGGCCGCCATCTCCAACTGCGCGGACATCCTCCGGAAAAACGCGGTCATTTGCGGCGGCGCCTTCGAAGTGCCGGTCATGCCCGAAACGGGGCCGTGGCATTACATCAATATCCCGCACGACGACCCCGTGCGCAGCGGCGACAGCCTCGGCGACTACTGCTCCGTAAACCCCAACGACGATCCCGAAGGCTGCGTCACGGGTCAAATCCACCGCCAAATACGGGTGCTCTCCGGAGCAGAGGCCGGGGATAAGCGTCAAGCCCTGATGTTCCTGGTGCATTTCGTGGGCGACGCGCACCAGCCCCTGCACTGCAGCGACGACGATGACGCGGGCGGCAACCGCAAGCCCGTCGCGTTTGAGGGCAAGAAAACCAATCTGCATGCGCTTTGGGACGGCCTCATTGGAAACAAGGCTACGGCGCATGAGTCCCCGGCTGAAGCGCTGGATATCGAGGCGGCCGAAAATGCGGGCGCTTTGACCCGGAGGCTGGAGCGCGACATGGCTTCGCAGGATGTCGGCGCATGGATAGCCGGCGCCATCGTGGACGAGGCGGGCATCGAAAGCTTTCTATTCGCGCAGGGGACTCTGCGTCCGGATTACGCGGCCGCCCAGCGGGACTCCAACGGCGCCGTCGTCTACGGCGCCGACTACCAAGACCGCATGCAGCCGGAGGCCTTTAGACGCTTGCAGCAAGCCGGAGCGCGCTTGGCCTATATTCTCAATAAAGCCCTGAGCCCAAAATCCACGCCGCGCACTTTCCCGCGGCCCCCCGCGCCGCCGGCGCAACCGGGTCCCCGAAGCTCTGCGCAGGGGGCCGCCGCGACGCAATCCGACTCGACTCTCTTGAGGTCTTTTCTTTCCCCAAATTCGCTGACCTGCCCGGTTCCCATGTGGGACGGCAGGCCCTAACCCTAAGGTCGCCCTAGACAGCGGCTTGACGGAGCAAAAATATGTTCATCGGCCACTTTGCCATCGGGTTCGCCGCGAAAAAATCGGCTCCCGAGACCTCCCTCGGAACGTTGTTGATGGCCGCGCTCTGGTGCGACTTAGCGTTCGGCGTCCTGATGCTCGCGGGCGCTGAGCGCGCGGCCATACAGAGCGACGGCCGATTCATGCCCATCAACCTCATAGACCTTCCCTGGTCGCACAGCCTGCTGATGACCCTGGCATGGGCGTTGCTTCTAGGCGGCGGATATTATCTGCTGCGGCGGCGCCGGCGCGGCGCCGTCTGGGTGGGGCTTGCCGTTTTGAGCCACTGGGTTTTGGACTTCATCTCTCACCGGCCGGATATGATGCTCTATCCGGGCGCCGCTCGGCGTTTCGGGCTGGGACTGTGGGACTCTCCCGCGGCCACGCTCGTCGCTGAAGGCGGAGCCTTCGCCGCCGCCGTTTGGCTCTATTGCCGAAGCGCGCCGGCCCAGGACGCCGTTGGGCGCTGGTCCCTTTGGGCGCTGGTCGCGTTTTTAGCCGTCCTTTATGCCGCCACTTTTTTTAGCCCGCCTCCGCCGGATATCCGGCTCGTGGCGGTCGGGAACCTGCTGGCGCTGTTGTTTCCTCCTTGGGCAGCCTGGACCGACCGCCATCGGCAGTCCTCAACGACCCTAAATATGGGATAATAGTTCTCTAGACTTTCTTCGAGAACCGCCCATGCCCGCCCAATCC
>JACQRQ010000219.1 GCA_016206405.1 Elusimicrobiota bacterium
GCCTGGGAAATCGACCCGGCCAATCTCCGCGCCAAGACCTATCTGGAGAGGATTCAGGACCGCCAGGCGCGCAAGCACCTCAACGAGGGCAACCGCTTTTTCAATCAAGGACAATACAAATCCGCCATCGCCTCATGGCAGGAGGCGGAAAAGATGGGCTATGACCCGAAGGCGGCGGCCGGGCTGATCTCCCGCGCGAACCAGAAAATCAAGCAAGCCGCCGCCAAAAAGGAAGCCGAAGCGAAGAAAGAAAAGGAGAAGCAGAAGGAGCTGGAGAAGGAGAAACAGGAAAAGAAGGCCGAGGCGGAAAAACCTTCCAAAGCGGAACAGGCGGCCGCCGTCAAGGAGGCGCCGGTGATACAGGCCTCGGAGATGGCGGGTCCGAAAAAGGAGGAGGCTAAAGTTCCCCAAGCTCCCACGGAGGAGCAGAAGCGGATGGCGCAGGAATACTATCTCAAGGGGCTGAAATTCTACCATTCGCAGAACTTCGAAGCGGCGAGAAACGAGTGGTTGAAGGCCAGAAGCCTGGATCCCGCCAACCCCGACGTGGAGGCCGGTCTTCGCCGCGTGCGCCAATCGATGCTAGGGCAATGAAACTCTCCATCAAATGGATTATTTGGTTCGGCTTCACCGGATTCTACGTTATGTTTTTGGGGGGGATTTTCGCGCACAACCTCTTTAAATGGACGTTTGACAAGAAGCTCTATGAGGACGCCGCCAGCCGGGTCCGCATCTATCATCCCACGCTGGTTTCGGGGCTGCAAAAAAATCCCGCGACCATCACTTTCGCCGAATCCGACGTGATGATGTCGATTCTGGAGGATCCCCGCATCAACCAGATTCTTTACTTGAACCTCAACAAGGCTTCGGACCAATACGGCCGCATCCGCTGGCATAAGGATCCGAACCTTTGGGGACAGGCGTGGGAATCCTACGAGGAGAAGTACGGGGTTCAGACCGACGCCATCCGCCAGGCCTACCAATCCAAAACCTCCCAGCACCAGCTTATTCCCGGCGGCCAAGCCTACGAGGTGGCGGTTCCGCTTTCGGTCGGAACGGAAATCATCGGCCTCATCGCGATGGAGGTGTCCCGCAAAGACGTCCAAAAGGTCCTCAAGGACGCGCGCGGCAAATATCTCGTCGGAGCGCTGGGGGTGCTTTTGATGCTCGGCATTCCCCTGTATTTCTTCCTTTATCAGTTTGTCCTCCAGCCATTAGATATGCTAAAAGAATCGGTGGATGCCGTCTCCATCAAGACCCTGGATTTTCATCCCGCAGGGGCCAAAGGGGAGATCGGCGACGTGGAGGGGGCGTTGGCGGAGCTCCTCGAAAAAGTCCGCGCGGAGCTGGTGGCGATGCGCGGCAGGGAGGCCGCGCGGGGCCAGGCGGAGATCAGTTGGTGGAAATCTATATTTCTGGTCATGGCCCAAAGCCACCATGCCATCGTCGTGGATGAGAACAACAACGTGCTCTACACCAATATCCAAATCGAAAAGGCCGCCGGCGACAGCCCCCTGCATCTGCTCGACGTCGTGGACACGCAGCAGCAGGACCTTCTGCGCTTGGTGGGGCAGGCGTTGGAGCGGCCCAACGAGGTCATAGAGGGGGCCGCCGCGTTCCAAAACCGTCCCTGCCAGGTCAGGGTGGTGCGTTTGGGGGAGGGCGAGACCGAGGCGGGAGCTCGAACGCTCATTTATTTTGAGCCCAAGAAGGAAGAGGTGCGGTTTTTCGCATGACCGGGGCCGGATGGCTCCGCCAGCCGCGCAGGCGAGACTGCTTTTCAAAGGAGACTTGAATGAACCTGAAACTCAAAAGAATTGACATCCATTGGGTGTCCCACCCCGGCATCTATGCCGGCGTCGCCTTGGGAGTGTTGCTTCTTTTAGGGGGCCTTTTAACAAGCCAGATCGTCTTGTTGGTCGCCGGGGGAGTCATCACCGGCGTTTGCATATTTTTGGCGACCAAAATGGTGCTCTCCGTCTCCCTGTGGCTTCTGGGGCTTTTCGGGGGCCTGGTCACCTTCGTTTTGGTGCCCAATCCTCAGATGGGCGAAATGGGAGTGGTCACGCGCCTTTTGGCCACCGGGTTGTTTTCGGTCCTGTATATGTGCCTGATGGACGCCCTGCTGCATGTGGCGTTTTTTCTCTACAACTTTTTTATCAACACCGTCGGGCTCGACGGGATCAATTTGATTTATGACCCGGTCGAAACCCAGGAAGCGGAAGCGCCGGCAGAGGAAGCCGAAGCCGGAAGCTGAAGCGCGGCCGGCGATTTTATGCGAATCAACCTAATCTACGCCGCCAAGGCGCATGACCGGGCGTTTGTGCTGCTCGACGCGCTGCGCCGCAACAAATTCATCGTCACCTTCGCCAAGCGGGGAAAGGAAGTGCTGGGGCTTTTGTCGCAAAGGTCCTGCGACGTTCTTTTTTTGGGCCAGGAGCTGACGGACGAGGACAGCATCGAATTTTTGAGGGACTTAAGAAACCGCCCTATCGGCCGCCAGATTCCCGTCATCGCCTTTTTGGAGTCCCCGGAGGCTCCCATTTCAGACAACCACGGCCCGCACCCGATGTCGCAGCGTCTTGCCTTTTTTCAAGGCGGCGCCGACGAATGCCTGACGCCCGATCAGGACATCACCGAATGCGTCGCGCGCGTGAAGGCGGTTTTGCGCCGGACGCAGGTCGTGCCCCAAGACGAGGTGATCGCCATAGCGGAGATCAACCTCAACCTCACCAGCTATACGGTTCGCGTCGGCGCCCGCGCCGTGAATCTCACCAACAAAGAGTTGGATCTCCTGTACGTCTTTTTGTCCTCGCCCAACCGCGTGCTCAGCCGGCCGTATTTGATTGAAAGGGTCTGGGGCTACAATTATTTCGGGTCTCCCAGGACCGTGGACGTGCATGTCCGGCGGCTGCGCGAAAAGTTGGGCAAGTCGGCGCGGGTCATCCATACCGTCCCGTGCGTCGGGTATAAATTGGTGCCCAGTTAGCCCCTGCGGTCACGGAGGAAAGCATGCCTTCAATCCTGATTGTCGACGACGACGCCAAGCTCAGAGAGTCGCTGGCGGAAGTGCTGGAGCTGGAAGATTTTGAGTGCCATCAGGCCGGCGACGCCCGCGAGGCCATCGAGCTCAGCGAAAAGCATCATCCGGACGTGGTCTTGAGCGATATTCAGCTTCCGGATTCAAGCGGCTTTCAAATTTGCCAGACTTTGCGCAAGGCTTCGCGGGATCAGATACTCATTCTGATGACGGGCCGTTTTCTGTCGAGCGAGGAAAAATCGCAGGGGTTCGCGCTGGGGGCCGACGAATATCTGACCAAGCCCTTCGA
>JACQRQ010000215.1 GCA_016206405.1 Elusimicrobiota bacterium
CCGCCGGGGGGGAGAGGAGCAGAAAAATAAAAAGCCCCAGGGCGCATGTCCCCGCGGCTTTCCAAACTCTTAAGGCGCCGGCAAAGAATTCCTTTGCGTGCTTCATAGCGTGTCGCACCCCGCCGCAAGGCGGGATGTCGGTACTCGGCGCAGAGGTAGTATAACAGCGGCTTTCATCTTTGTCAAGTCCGGCTTCGAGCATCGGCCTCAATCCCGCATGATGGAGGGCGTCACGAAGATTATCAGCTCCTGCCGCTCACGCTTGACGCTTTTGTTGCGGAAAAGCCATCCGACGATGGGGATATCCCCCAGGAGCGGGACGCGCGAGACCTGATTGATCACGGTGTCGTGCACGAGGCCGCCGATCACGACGGTGTCGTTGTCCTTGACCAGGACGGTGGTCTTCGCGCTGCGTGTGTCCACGGCCGGGGCGTTGTTGACGCCGGCGATGGTGTTGGACGGCTGGCTGACTTGCGGGTTAAGCTCCAAAGTGACCCGGCCGTCCGCGTTGATGCTCGGGGTCACCGAAAGCCGGATGCCCACCTCGGTGTATTCCACCTTCGTCGTCACGGTGTTGAGGGTGGCGTTGGAGGTGACGAAAGGGATTTTTGTCACGATGTCGATGACGGCCGGCTTGTTGTTGAGCGTGGCGATTCTGGGGTCGGAAAGAATCTTGACCCGTCCTTTAGCCGCCGCCGCCTGCAGGGAGGCCGTAAAATAGGCGCGATCCGTGAGCCGCCCGAAAGTGAACTGCCCGAAGACGGCGTTGGCCGGAAGGTTGACGCTGGTGCCGCCGCCGGCCACCTGGGGAGTCGCGGCGGTGGCAAAGCCGGCGGCCGGCAGGGCGAAGTCGGAAAGGGACTGGCCGATCATGCTGATGCCTGGGCTGCCCAGGAAATTGTTTTGCTCCGTGCTGCGGTAATCCCACTTGATGCCCATGTCCAAGCTGCGGTTTTGGCTTAACTCCATCAGCTTGGCTTCGATGAGCACCTGCTGAGGGCGGCGGTCCAGGCGCGAGATCAGCCGCACCGCGTCGGCGTGGCCCTCGGACGTGTCGGTGATGACGATGGCGTTGGTCGTATTGTCCATTGTCACCTGAGCCTGGCGGCCGTTGGCGCTCGCCACGGCCTTGATTTGCTCCGCGATGTCGCTGGCCTTGCTGTAATTCATCACGTAGACTTTGGTGGTTTTTTGCGCGCCTAGCCGGACTTTGGCGAGGGTGGCGGGGGTCATTATGCGAAGAACGTGGGTTCCCATCTGCTGCGCCACCAGGCCGTACATGTCCATGACGGTATTGAAGGCTTCGTCGAAAGGGACATTTCTCAGATTGAGAGACACGCTGCCGGCGACGTCCTGCGCCAGAACGATGTTGATTCCCAGTTTATCCTCGAAGAGTTTGAAAACGTCGGCGATGCTGGTCTTGTCGAATGAGAGGTTGATGCGGTCCCGCGGAAGGTTGGACAGGACATCGCCGCGCCGGGCCGGCGAGCGGACCTGCGCCGGCTCGGGCTGTTTTTCCGCCTTCTCGTCCATCTCAATTTCAAGGTCGGGAGCGTCGGGTATTTCTTGCGTTTCAAATTGCTGGGCCAGGAGAATGGGTTGAGTCTGGGCCGGCGCGGGGGCTTTGGCTTCGGCGGCGCCCGCCTTGGGCGGAGTTTGAGCCTGCGGTTCCTTCGTCTCCGCTTTGGCTTGCGCGGGAGCCGCTTGAGCGGCCGGCATCTCCGCGCCGGCCAAGGTGATGATCATCCGGTTAAGTTTGGAGCTGATCTCGTATTTGGCCATTTCGGTCAGGTCCAGGACGATGCGTGAAACGAAGTCCGGGTCCCGGGAATACTGGCCCGAGCGGACCTGCTTGAGCCAGCGTCCCTTTCCTTTATAGGACCTGTCGGCCGCGCGGAATTCCGTATTTAACAACTCTATGATGAGGCGGGGCGGAGAGGAGGTCACGAAGGAATGATACTTGACGGGCCCCGAGGTGATTAAATCGATTTGATCCGGCTGAACGTCGATGCGGTCCAAGGTGACCGTGGCGGCCTCCAGCATCGGCAGCGCTGCGCAAGAAGGGGCGCCCAGGGCGGCGGAAATGATCACCGCCATCAGTTTGAATAAAAACCGTTTTATCATGAGGCGTCCTCCTTCGTGTCGGGGCCCAATTTAAACCATTGGATGTCCTTGTCCGGCGTCATCAAAAGCACCGTTTTGCCTTCGATCTTGCCCAAAATGCCCTTGACCGGATTGGATTTCCAGTCATAAAGTTTGGAGCTTTTCAGCATGTAAGAGACGCCGAGGTTGGGGTCCAGGAAAAGAGCGTATTTGCCGCCGGAGCCCTGCAGAATGCCCTTCAAAATCAAATTATGGATATTGAAGCCCTCCGCGGCCGCCTCGGGAGTGGGAGTTGGGGCGGCGCTGATGCCGACGGCCCCTGTGCCGGCGGCGCCTTCGCCGGCACCGACCAAAGGAGCGAAGGGGTCTCGCATTTTATCGGCTTTATAAATATCCCCGATCTTTAAAGGCGCCGTGGAGACGGCCAGGAGCAATTCCTCCGCGGCGGCGCCGCAAAAACCGCCGGGAAGGAGCAATAATGCCAAAAAGAGGGAAAAAAAGAGTCGTTTCATTTTGAATTTAGTTATTATACTTATAAGAAATCAGCGCAAAATCCGCCTGCACCTCCGCCTCGCTTTCCTTGCTCCCCTTGGAGGCCAATTTCAAATTCTGATGGTTAAAAATTCTCTCCGATACCGCCAAAGCGGTGAGAAACTTGGCGATGCCGTGATACCCTCCCGTGATGGTCATTTGGTAGGGCATGTTGGTGAAGTATTGGCTTTTCTGCTCTCCCAGCGGGTTGACGGACATGATCGTGACGCCGTTTTGTTGGGCGAGCTCGCTGATGGTGTCGAGCAGCGCCGGCAGCTCCCGGGAGCGGGGAAGGCGTCTTTCGGCCTCCAGAGTTTTTTCGTTCAAGGCTTCCATGTTATCCTGGAGCCGGGCCAATTGCCCTGCGCGGCCCTGCGCTTTGAGAAGCTCCCGCTTCACGTTCTCAATTTTTTCCGAGGTTTCCTTGATGCGCCGGGATACCGGAATCCAAAACTGGTTGATAAAGACGTAGCCGAAGCCGCCCAAAACCAGGACGGCCAGGGCGAGCATTTGCTGCTGGTCTTTGGTCAAGGATTTCATTGTTTGGATTCCTGATAGACCGCGGTGAGCGGGAATTCGTACAGCCGCAGCCCTTCGATTCCCTTAGTCACGATCATTCCCAAGTCGATCGTGGCGAACTTTTGGGAGTTCTCAAGTTCCCTGAGCCAGTCGGCGATGGATTCGTGGCTGATGGCCGCGCAGCGCATTTGCACGCTCATGCTGTTGGCCTGCTCGCTGGTGGTCATCGACTCGATCCAGACCCCGGCGGTCAGCATCTGCGAAAATTCGCTGAGAAAGCGGGGATACTTCAGGCGGCTGAGAAGAAGGTTGTTGATGATGTTGAGCCGGGCTTGGATGGCGCCGATTTTCCCCTCAAGGTCGTTGACTTGGCCGACGATCAGCTTGACCTTTTCGAGGGAGGCTTCGTTTTGAGCCAGCTCCGCGGCCAGTTGGTGAGCCGTTCGCCAATGGTTGAAAGAGACGCTGGCGATGATCAAAAGCAGGAAGCCCGCCAAGGTGGTGGCTTGGACGATCTTTTGATTTTTGTCCTCCACGTCGAGGAGGGCTTGCGGCACCAGGTTGATCTTGATCATGTCAGCCAGTCCTTCTTTTTCCTGAGCGCGAGGCCCGTGGCCACCGCCAGGCTGGGCCTGTATTCCTCCGGCACTTGCTGCCCCTGGCCTTCGACGAAGGCGAGGGGATTGAGGACCTCCACCGGCACCTTGAGGTCGGAATCCAGGTATTGGGCGATGTTTTTCAAGCTGGCGCTGCCGCCCGACAAGATGATGTTTTGTATGGAGCGGTCCGATCCCTGGGAGAGGTAAAAGTCCACGGAGCGCTGAACTTCCGAGACCAGATCCCGGGCGACCTCCGTCAGGGCTTGAGAGACGGCGAGCGCTTCCCGGTTGCCCTCCTCCAAGGCCTTGGCCTTGTCCTGGGAACTGACCATGATGCCGCAGCTTCTTTTGAGGTCCTCGGCTTTGGCCGCGTCGCACTGCAGCGCTTTGGCGATGGCTTTGGTGAAATTGATTCCGCCGATGAAGACGTCGCGGACGACGCGGGTCAGTTTTCCCTCGGTGATGGACAAGTTGGTGACTTGGTTGCCGATGTTGAGGTGCAGCGTGGCCGCGCCGCCCTCCTGGGGGGAGGGGGGACGGGGGATGTTTTCAAGCGTGAAGGCGTCCACGTCCACCACGCCCGGCCGCAAGCCCGCTTTCTGGAGAATATCAAGCCGGTCGTCGAGCAAGTCGTTTTTGACGGCGACCAGGACGGTCTCCATTTTGGGCTGGCCCTCCTCCTCCACTTCGCCTAGAATGTAGAAGCTCAGGGCCACCTCGTTGATATCGAAGGGAATGAAAGGCTCCGCTTCGGTCGGAAGAATCTGCGCCAGTTCCTCGCGCGAGAGCGGCGCGAATTTGACGTAGCGCACGATCACCGAGTTCCCGGAGACGGAGGTGGCGGCGCTTTTAAGCGTGACCTTTTTGACGCCCAGGAAGGTTTTCAGGACTTTGACGGACTGCGCGATGCGCTCCTCGGCGGGCGTGTCGGCTTCGAGCTCCAGAGGCAGCACCGCCCATTGCAGCAGGCGGTATTTATCCCCTTTTTGCTTGAGCCAGACGACCTTGATGGATTGGCTGCCGATGTCGACGCCCAGCAGATCCGGACTGCCGAAGAAAAACTGGAGCACGGGGTCTAAGCCCGCTTTGCCGGCCAGGGCCTTGAGATGCCCCGGGAGTTTCATCAACGCGGGCGGAATTTTTATCGCCATAATAATAAACGCCGATTCCTCCCCCCTAAGCGGGAGAGTCCTCGGCGTTTTGGTGTAACTTCTGCGTACCAATAACCCTAACAGACCGGGGCGGTTTTGTCAATACCCTGCGCATTAAAATCATATTAGCAATTAACTTCCTTAATAGTTGCGGCGTCGGCTCATGCGCCGCCCCTCCCTCCATTGTCCTCCTCGGCGCGTTGTACGACTTCGTATTTGCCTTCGATCACTTTCTTGAATTCGTCGGAAATCGCGTTCCAGTCCAGCACATCGATGCGAAACGGCAGATCAGACTGCGCGAAGGCCTCCCGCAGCTCTTCGAGCGCCGCGATGCCGAGCTTTGCGGGCGCCACCACGGCTAGGTCGAGGTCGGAGTGCTCTTTGGGAGTGCCGTCCACCCGCGAGCCGAATGCCCTCACTTCCACGCCGGGCGCGCGCCGCGAGAGAATTTCTCTGACGACCCGCATCTGCGCCGGGGAGACCTTAATCATTGCGCTTGTCCAACTCCCGCAGGAACGCTTCGGCATCCGCCGCGAAAAGTTTTGCCGCGCCGTAGATCTCCTCCGCCTTGGCGGGATCGTAGGTGTGGGCGGTTTCATTGCGCGCGGCGTGATAGGCGAACCAGCGCTCCACGTTGGAAATGAGGCGGTTTTCCGCCGCCATGCGGAAGAGCTCCTTCCTGGTGACGCCGTCCAAATCCGGCCCGCCGGCATTCTTCTCCAGCCAGCGTTTCATGAATTTCCAGCACAGCTCGTAGGTAAACTCGAAGGTCTTGATGACTCCGGCGCGGATGACCTCTTCGCTGTCCGTTTGGGCCCGGCCCCTGATCTCTGCGGAAGCGACCTTGAGGGCGCGCTGCAAGGAGTCGACCCCTTTGCGCAGACTGCTCAATTCCAAGGCCATAGGATGCCTCCTGGTTTGCATGCTGGATTAGGCGGCTGTTCAATGTCCTTGAGAACCGCGCTCTTGCCTCGCGCCATTTCAAGCCCTCTGGTACTTTAAGTCCTTGGCCTTCATCACTTCGCTCCGGACAAACAGCCAGGATGCGCCGCCGGCCTTCATCCACGGCTTGATCCGGCCGCGCTGCATCCACGCGTAAAGGGTTTGGCGGGTTATCTTCAGCAAGTCGCAGACCTCCGGGGTCGTCACGACCTCCTCTCGGGCGATCATTCGCGCGCTCATGCCTGCCATCAGACCATAAATTGACTGCGCTGTCAAAATTCCGGCGCGGCCGGCGCGATTTCCAGGCGGCCTGCCCAGTGGTAGATGAAGCGCCGGGGGCGCAGGAGGTTGCGGCTTTTTCTGCACAGGACGAAGGCCGCCTCCAAAGCGAGGACGGCAGCCGTGAGTCGGCTCAGGCTGGAGATGGGTTCCTTAGCCGATGGGCTCGGCTTTGAAGACCTCGACGAGCTTTTTGGCCACTAAATCCATGTCGGCGACGCCGCCCCTCTGCGCCTTGGCCACGGCCTTGACGTTGACCTCATCGACTAAGCCGGCGGCGTCGCTATCGGAGGCGCCGGCGACCAGGCTCAGCCCCTCGCCGGCGATCCAGGCGGCGGCCTGGCGAGCGTGGATCCGGCTCATCGCGCGCCAGGTTTCATGGTCGAAGAGGACGGCTTCGGAGAGCGTCGCCTTGGCCGACTCCCGGCAGAATGCCGCGGCGGTCTCCGCGTAGGCCATTAATTCCCCAAGCTTCATCATCACGATCTGGTTATGGGTGAGCTTCTTGTCATAGCACGCTTGCAGCACCCGCGAGAGCGCGCGCAAACCCGCGGCGGCCGCGCCCGCTCCGACGTCGGGTCCATCGGCGTGCAAGGCATCCATCTCATCGGTGATTTTGTCGTAGGTGCGGCCTTCGGCGTTGATGTTTTCCTGCCAGCGGGCGCGGAAAGTCGTCAGTTCGAGGATCTCGCTGGTACCCTCGTAGATGCAGGTGATCTTGATGTCGCGCTTAAGCTTCTCGACGGGAAACTCGCGCACGTAGCCGTTCCCTCCGAAAGCCTGGATCGCGTTGTCGGCGGCCTTGTTCGCCGTCTCGGAAGCCAATAGTTTGGCGATGGCTCCCTCCGTCTGCAGCCCCTCCTCGCCGCCGTCGATGCGCCGGGCCACCTCCTCGACGTAGGCGCGGCAGGCTTCCAGACGCGCGGCGAACGGGACGATGAGCTTGTGCGTATATCCCTGCTTGGTCGACAACGGCTGGCCGCCGACCAGGCGGATCTGACTGTATCGGATGGCGTGCTCCAGGGCTTTCCAGCC
>JACQRQ010000216.1 GCA_016206405.1 Elusimicrobiota bacterium
ATCCCGCCAGGGACGGTCAAAATCCGACTTTGCATATCGAGGCCGGCCTCGCGGATGAGATTCAAATTCGAATTTATGACGTCTCCGCCCAGCTTGTTCACGAAGCCCTTTTGACCGGAGCGCCGTCCGTCATCAATGATAAGTACGCCTACGAGTACGCATGGGATGTCTCCGGCGTCGGAAGCGGCGTCTATTATTATGCGGTCACCGCCCAAAAAGCCGGGGAGCCGGATTTGACGGCCGCAGGCAAATGCGCGGTCATCAAGTGAGTCGGAGTTTATTGCTCCAACCGGGGCGCGTCGGGATCCTCGCGCAGGCTCCGGGTGGGTCCCTTCAGAAAATCCTGGGCGATGCTGTTGGATGTTCCAAAAGCGTGGCCAAGCAATATCGATAAAACCCACCTTCCGCCGCCGCCGGGGGGGCCGTTTAGCGCATAGGCGATATCGGCGCGCCCCACCAGCCCCAACGAAGAGCGAGTCGGTCCTCCTCGAAGACCGAAACCGACGTCCGTTTTGAAATCGCGAAGGGTCATCAACTTCTTATTGGGTTCGGCGATGCCGGCGTCAAAAAAAAGCGCCCCGCCGATATATCCCAGGTGCAAAAATTCATGCGGGAGATAAAAACGGTGTTCAACGTTGAAAAGCATCGTTTTGTTGCCGGAGAGGCTGTGCACCTTGTAGCCGCGCAGGCCGTTTTCTCCACCCACCAATTGCTGGTTTTCCCCATCGAGATTGATGCCGTAGGTCCCTTCGGCATGCAGGATCCACGTCTGCGGCCAGCGGGTGGAAAGCTTCCAGTATAGATTGGCGCTTCCGTGAAAAAGGGTGTTGCGCAACTGCCTGTCCGCCCGTCCCTTAAACCCCAGGCGCGCCATGGCGAATTTGCCCTCGCCCAAGGAGATTCCATGCTGGTCCTGCAAGGCGAAGGTGAGCCAGTCCCGGCTGGAACCGAAGGCCGTCGCGGCGTATCCAAGGCTGGCTTCGCCTTCATTGCCAAGGTTAAAGTCTTCCACCCTCTCCACTTTATTGATGAAGGTCTCTTCGATGTAGCGCGGCACAAGCCACCTAAATATCAGGGAGGGGCCGCTCAGGACGCGGTTTTGCGGCAAGGTTCCCGGCAGGGTCCCGGCTTTGGATTTGAAGTAGTTTCTCTCGTAGGAGAGGCTGCCCCCGATGCGTTGTATGACGGAGCTGCGGCGGTTGATGCGCATCGCCGCGCCGGCTTCCGCCACGTCATGACCGTGGATGAAATTGGAAGTTTCTTGGGCATTATCATAAAGTTTGCCTTCTTTTTGCAGGTTGGTGCCGGAGATAAAACCGGCAAAAGGAGTCTGCAGGGCGAAAAACGGGTGCTCCAACAGGGCCCCCAATTCCGAACCGTCCTTGATGTTTCCGGCGATCGCGGAGAACCTGACGCGCGAGTTGAGCACGCGCGGATCGATATATTGGATGGTGTTGTTCGTGTCCTTGCCGACCCTCTCGTTTAAGAGGCTGATTGTTTTTCCGTAGCCCAGCAAATTTTTCTCGAGCAGGCCGGCGCCGGAAATGTGCTCCCCGCCGCGTGTGCCAAACACAAACTCCGGAGCCAAAGTCCAGCTGTCCTGCGTGAGCACCTCCAAGTCAAAACTCTCGGGCGTTCGGTTGATCGGGCGAATCCTGGCGGATTTTATGAAAGAAAATTCACGAAGATTTCGTTCGGATTCTTTGACGAGATCCAGACTCCACGGATCTCCCGGATGAAGCAGCAATTCCGTCCGGATGATTTCCTGGCGGGTGTTGATGTGAATCTTATTGGCCAAGCGAAAGAGCCATTTATCCTCGCCGGGCACCGACGGGTCGAACACGTTTTTGGGGATCAAAATCAAACCCCGCAGGGTGGGAGTTGAGCCGCTTTCGGCGGCCGGAGCCGGACTTGCCGCGCAAGCGAGGATTAAAAGGAAAGTGAAAATTCGCGGGTTTACAGGCGCCGATTTCATGAAGCGTTGGGATTATAGCCTTTCGTTCCGTCCCTGTCAAAAGACGTATAATAATGACTTCTTGCATGCATCCGATCCTTTTTAATATCTGGTCTTTTGAGGTCGCCACCTACGGCGTGTTGGTGGCCTCGGGTTATATGGCGGGCATATTTTATTTGCGCCGGTGGCTGAAGGTCTTAAAAATGCCCGAGGAGCGGTTTGACCAGTTCGTTCTCGGAACCCTCTTGTCGGCGGTCTTGGGCGGCAAGGTTTTGTATGTCGTTCTCTATTGGAATCAATTCGGCGGCTGGCTGGATATCCTGAGGTCTTTCCGCTTCGGCTTCGTGTTTTATGGCGGCTTCATCGGCGTGGTGGTCTTTGGATTATGGTTTTGCCGCCGGAAAAAGATGCAATTTTTAGCCTTGGCGGATGCCGCCGCCCCCGCGGCGGCGCTGGGGCATGCCATAGGCCGTCTGGGCTGCTTGATGGCCGGCTGCTGCTACGGCCGCCCGACCCGCGTTTTTTTCGGGGTTGCTTTCACCGATTCAAAGGCGTTGGTGGATTATCCCTTGATGGGAGTCCCGCTGCATCCGACGCAGCTCTATGAAGCGTTCGGGAACTTGGCTGTGTTCGCCGTGCTGCATCGCCTCATGAAAAGAAAATACGCGGTCCCCGCTTCGGCCGATGGCGGCGTTATCTCGGCTTATACGCTGTTGTACGCCGCGCTCCGTTTTGCCATTGAGTTTTTCCGCGCCGATGACCGAGGCGGATTTTTCTGGGGGTTATCGCCTTCGCAGTGGGCGGCGGCGGCGCTGGCGGCCGGCGCGCTGATATTACGGGCAAAATATGCCTTCTCCGAAAACTCGTAAGGCGCAGGAAATCATCGCGGCGGAATCGGGCGAGCGCTTGGACGCTTACTTGGCGGGGCGATTTGAGGGCTACAGCCGCAATTTTTGGAAAAAGATGATAGAAAACGGCAACGTCGAAGTCCTCGGACAAAGTCAGCCGGCGGATTTTCATCTCGCGCAGGACATGAAAATCACGATCCGTTGGCCGGAATTTTCATGGAGCGATGAGGATTTGAGGCGATGGATACTGCATGAGGACGGTCAAATCCTGGTGTTGAACAAGCCGGCCGGGCTCATCGTCCACCCGCTGGGAGAAAGCTGGCTGCGTTCGCCGCGGGCCGCCCTGATGGAACCGGAGCCCAATCTGGCCGGGATGCTGCTGAAGTGGCGGCCCGCTTTGGCGGGTGTGGAGCGCCTGGGCTTGGCGCACCGTCTGGATAAAGAAACCAGCGGAGTGATGGTGGTGAGCCTCTCCAAGAAGGCCCAAACAAGCCTCAAAGCGCAATTTGAAAGCAGGGAAATCCTAAAAATTTACCGCGCCGTCGTTTGGGGAAACGTGAAGCAAGACGCCGGCGTTATCGACGCGCCCATAGGCAGAGAGGCGCACGGGCGGCTTCTGCGCGTGATCGCCATGGGGCGCCAAGCGATCACAGAATACAAAGTGCTGAAACGCGGAGGCCATACGACGGCTTTGGAAATTTATCCGCAAACCGGAAGGACCAATCAAATACGCGTCCACCTGACGTCCATCGGGCATCCCGTGGTCGGCGACAGGGAATATTCCTTAGGAGAGTTTCCCGAGCAGCCAAAGACGCAGAGGCTGCTGCTGCATGCATGGAAGATCGAGTTTGCGCATCCCCAAAACGGCAAAACGGTGAAATTCTGCGCCCCGTTGCCCAAAGATTTTAAAATTGAAAAGACCGGTTAAATAGCCCGCCACATCCGGTCCCATTGCTTCTGAGCCCAAGCTGTCCAAGTCAGGCCGCTGTTTTGGAGTTCCTCAAAAGTGGTCGCTCGCGCGATTTGCCTCTGGATTTGTTTCTGGAAGGCGGCCACGTCGGAGGTGGACACATTTTCCGGCATCATCGCAATCGACGCTCTCACATTCCATAAAAACTCATCCGCGCGATCTCCGGCCGCTATCTCCCCGCTTTTTTTCAACGCTTCCTGGCGGGCGCTGATTTGATCGATGAGGTCCTGGCGCTTGACCTTCGGCGTTGCCTCAAACCTCATGCTGGATTTGAATATATCCTCGAGTTTATAGGCGGAATCCTTGACGTCCCTGCGGTAAGCCATTTCGTGTTCGTTGGGATATTCGGGCTTCGGGACGTATCCGATTCCGGGAAGATAGGAGAGGTCGCTGGAGCGATGGAAAGAATCTTCTTCCTTATGGCTTCCCATCCTGGAAACCGAATCTTCGTAAGATTTTACGCCGTAAGCGCCGCCGGCCGCCGCGTCAAAGGAAGATGCGGCCCCTGCGAAGGCCAGTTGGGGGCCTTCGTAGATCTTGCCGATTTCTTGACCCAAAACCTGCAAATTATTGGAGGCGGACTTTCGAACTTCCTGGAAAAGCGTCCCGATTTGACGGACAGCGCGCAGGGTTTCGCTTTTCTTGAAGTTGAGCAGGCCGGAGGAGCGAATGACGGGAGCTTGAATCCGCGTCGAGACGGTCATCTTGGCGGGGGCGCCGAGCTTGGCGGCGGAGAGCGGCGCCGTCAAAAAGGACGCGCATAGAACAATCGCCAAGGCCCAACTCATTTTAAAATGCCTTATTCCTCGTTTCATAACTTTAACCTCCCGTCTCATCCGGCTTAAGTCCTACTTAAGCGTAGCCCCGGAGGGCGAGTCCGGCATGGGACCAAAGGTCCGAGGCGGCCCGTCTTTGGACCCATGCGATAATAGGACCTTTGGCACACTACTCGGCAAATAGACATATCCGGCTTAAAATGTTAAATTTCCCGGCATGGGAGTATTGAGCTTTTTGGCCCGCCGCTTCGTGGCGGGCGAAGACACATTCTCGGCCATCGAGGCCGCCCGCCGGTTGAACGGGGAGGGGCTTAAAGCCACGTTGAATTTTCTGGGAGAAGAGTCGCGCGACCCGGAGCAGACACAGGGGACGGTCGCGGAATATTTGAGATCCATCCGAAAAATCGGGGAAAAGGAGATCGACGCCAATATTTCCGTGAAGCTGACCCAATTGGGCCTCAGTTTGGACCAGCAATTGTGCCTGGACAACCTCTTCCTCATCCTGGAGGAGGCTAAAAAAACAAAAAATTTCGTGCGCGTGGACATGGAAAGCTCGGCCTATACGCAGCGCACTCTAGACATCGTTGCGGCCGCTTCCAAGGCGGGATTTCTAGTGGGGCCCGTCATCCAATCCTGTCTGCGCCGAAGTCAAAAGGACGTCGAGGATTTAAACCGGTTGGGGCTGCGGGTCCGGCTTTGCAAAGGGGCCTATAAAGAGCCCCCCGGGCTGGCCTTCGACCAGCGCCGGGAAGTCGATGAAAACTATGACGCTTTGGCCGCCGCGCTTTTAGACGGCGGCCGCGAACCGGCCTTCGCCACCCACGACGACCGGCGCATCGCGCATGTGGTCCGCTGCGCGGCGGCGAGGAAAACGGTCCGCGGCCGGTTCGAATTTCAGATGCTCTACGGCTTGCGCCGCCGCCGCCGGCGGGAACTCGCGCGGGAAGGGCACCAGGTGCGGATATACGTCCCTTACGGAACGCATTGGCTGCCGTACTTTTACAGACGGATCAGGGAGCGCAAGGAAAACGCCCTGTTCGTGCTCAAAGGGATGCTCTCAGACTAATCCGATGAAGGCGATTTCGAAGACGCGCGCGGGCTTCGGGGCGGCTTGGGTGGATTGCCGGACGCCGTCCATCGGCCCGAGAGATTTGCTCATCCGGGTGCACCGGGCCTCGATCTGCGGCAGCGATTTGCCAATTTACCAATGGACAAGTTGGGCGCCGCAGCGCTTGAAGCTGCCTATGGTTTTCGGCCATGAACTGTGCGGCACGGTGGCGGGGGCGGGCAAATCGGCGGGAGATTTCAAGCTCGGGGATTTCGTGTCGGTGGAGTCGCATATCTACTGCGGGAAATGCCGGCAATGCCTTCAAAACCAGAAGCAGGTATGCCAAGATTTAAAAATCATCGGCCTGGACTCTCCGGGGGGATTTAGCGAGTACGCCCGGATTCCGGCTCGCTGCGCGTGGAAATTCGCCGACTCGGCGCTAAAGCCCTATGGGTCTCTGTTGGAGCCTTTGGGAAACGCAGTCTATACCGTTTTGGCGGAGGAGGTCGCGGGGCGATCGGTTTTGGTCCTGGGCTGCGGCCCGCAGGGTCTCTTCGCCGTCGCGGTGGCGAAAGCCTCGGGCGCTGCGCCGGTGATCGCCGTAGAGTCGTCCCCCTACCGCAGAAAACTCGCGGAAAAGGCCGGCGCCGACGCCGTGTTCTCGCCGCAGGAGAGCCGCCTCCTCTCCAAAATCCGGAAAAAGGCCAAATACGCCGGCGGGGTGGACGTCGTTTTGGAGCTTTCCGGCAGTCCCCAGGCGATCGCGCTGGGTCTTGAGTCCCTGAGGAGCGGGGGTCGGCTAAGCGCCTTCGGCATTCCGCCCCGGAAATTGGAGGTGGATTGGGCCCGGCATGTGATTTTTAAAGGGGTGCGCATCTCAGGCATCGTGGGGCGCGAAATTTTCGGAACATGGAAGCAGATGATGAAACTAATTCGCGGCGGCGCCATCCCGTTTGAGGCCATCGTCACCCACACCTTCCCTATGAAGGATTTTGAGCGGGGCTTTGAGGTCATGCTGGACCCCGAAAAGCGCTGCGGCAAGGTGCTTTTGGCGCCGTAGCGCCCCACGGCAAGGACAGCGCGCATGGAAAAGCTGGAAGTTTGCCCCGGCCATCCCTCCCTGAAGTTTTTGGAGCGGGACATCCAGGTCTTAAAGGACCAGAACCGCTATATCCGGTTGAGGCTGCTTGAGTCCGCGCAGGAACCCGTTTCTCTCGTTGATGGAAAGCGGGTGGTCAATTTGACCTCCAACAATTATTTGGCGCTGGCCAACCATCCCGCGCTGAAGGCGGCGGCCATCGGAGCGACCCAAACCTACGGGGTGGGCAGCGCGGCGGTGCGCACCATTATCGGCAGCATGACCCTGCATGCAAAGCTGGAGCAACGGCTGGCGGAGTTCAAAGGGACCGAAGCGGCCCTGGTGCTGCAATCCGGTTTCGCCACCAATGTGGCGGTTTGCCAGTGCTTGATGTCGGGAGAAACCGATCTTTTGGTGTCCGACGCCCTCAACCATGCCTCCATCATCGACGGCGCGCGGCTGGCCAAATCGGAGAGAAAAATTTATCCCCACAAGGACATGGCGGCGCTCAGGAAAATTCTGGAATCGCCGCAGGCCCGGAAAGCGCGGCGCAAAATGATCGTCACGGACGGGGTCTTCAGCATGGACGGCGACCTGGCGCCGCTGCCGGAAATCGTTGATTTGGCGGACCGCTATGGGGCCGTCGTCATGGTGGATGACGCGCACGCCAGCGGCGTGATGGGCAGAAACGGCCGGGGCACGGTGGACCATTTCCGCCTGCACGGCAAGGTGGCGATCCAGATCGGCACCTTGTCCAAGGCCATCGCCGCGCTCGGGGGATATGTCGCGTCCTCCGGGCTTCTGCGGGAATACATGATCTGCACCGCCAGGCCCTTTCTTTTTTCGAGTTCCCACCCGCCGTCGGTGGCGGCCACGTGCATCGCCGCCCTGGATATTTTGGAAAACGAACCGGAGAGAATCGCCCGATTGTGGGACAATACCGGATTTTTCAAAGAAGGCTTGAAGAAGCTGGGTTTTGACACCGGCCGGAGCGAGACGCCCATCACGCCGGTGATGGTCGGCGACACGCAAAAAGCGAAAAGCTTCAGCGAGGCGCTCTTTGAAGAAGGCGTTTTCGCCCTTTGGATCGGCTACCCCACGGTGCCCAAGGGCCAAGAAAGGCTCAGGGCGATCGTCACCTCCGGACACGCCCAAGAGGACCTTGAATTTGCCCTGCGGAAGTTCCAAAAGACGGGAAAAGCGCTCGGATTAATCTAGGCGGGTTAGACGCTATGTTTTCGGGGAGTTGAATTTGAAGGTGAGCTGTCCGGGGCGGGCGGGGTCGACGTCGATCTCGACCCGGGCGCCTTCCGCCATGCCGCCGTTTTTCAAAATCTCGTTGGCCAAGGGATCAAGAAGCTCCTTCTGGATAGTGCGCTCCATGGGCCTGACGCCGTAGAGCGAGTCGGCCCCTCTCTCGGCCAGATAGGCCGTCGCCTTGTCGCTCAAAGCCAGGGTGATCTTCTTGTTCTTGAGCAGCCTGTCGTTGATATTGGGAATGAGCTTTTCCGCCAGAATTTTCTTGATCTGAACCGGCGTCAGCGCGTTGAAAACCAAAATGTCGCCGAGGCGGTTGATGAACTCCGGCGGAAAGAACTCCTCCACCTGCCCCATGACCGTCTCCTGGCGGTTTTGCCGGGCGCTTTCCTCCTGCGGCTGCTGCGCCTGCTCCTGGCCGGAGGCGAAGCCCATCTGCCTTTTCTTGCCCTGACTTTCAAGCAGCCGGGCCCCCAGGTTGGAGGTCATCATAATAACGGTGTTTTTAAAGTTGACTTTCCGCCCCAAACCGTCCGTCAGGAAGCCGTAATCCAAAACCTGAAGAAAAATCTTGAAAACGTCCGGATGAGCTTTCTCGATCTCGTCCAAGAGCACCACGCTGTAGGGCTTGCGGCGCACCGCCTCCGTGAGCTTTCCGCCCTCCTCGTGGCCCACGTATCCCGGAGGGGCGCCGACGAGTCTGGAAACGGCGAACTTCTCCATGAATTCCGACATGTCGACCCGGATCAGGGCGTCTTCGCTGCCGAAGAGAAATTCAGCCAAGCCCTTGGCCAGTTCCGTCTTGCCCACGCCGGTCGGGCCTAAAAAGAGAAACGAGCCGATGGGCTTGTCGGGATCCTTAAAATTGGTGCGGCTTCGGCGGATGGCGCTTGCGACCGCTTTGAGCGCCTCGTCCTGGCCCAAAACCCGTTTGCGCAGCGAGCTTTCGATGTTGAGCAGCTTTTCGGTCTCGCCCGCGCTCATCTTGGCGGCGGGAATGCCGGTCCATTGGGAAACGATCTGGGCGATGTCGTCCTCGCTCACTTCCGGAGGACCGCGCTGGCGCTGCGCCTGCCAAAGCTTGAAATCCGCGTCGAACTGCTCTTGGGCCTGTTTCGATTTTTGCCGGTACTCCGCCGCCTTGGCGACCTGCTGGTCGATCAGGGCCTTTTCCTTGAGCTGCTTGAATTTTTGAGCGTCCTGCTCCAGCTTCTTGAGGCTCTCCGGCCAAGCCGCTTTCGAGCTCAAGCGCATGCGCGCCCGGCTGCCGGCCTCATCGATGAGATCGATGGCCGGGTCGGGCAGGTGGCGGTTGGTGACGTAACGGGAAGCCAGGGCGGCGGCGGCTTTCAGGGCCTCGTCGGCGTAGCGCACGTTGTGGTGCGCTTCATAGGTCGCTTTCAGGCCCCGCAGTATCTCCACCGTGTCTTCCACCGTGGAAGCCTCGACCAATACCGGCTGAAAACGCCGCTCCAGCGCCGCGTCCTTCTCGATATATTTGCGGTATTCGTCCAGCGTGGTGGCCCCGATGGCGTGGAGTTCCCCGCGCGCCAGGGCGGGCTTGAGCATGTTGGAGGCGTCCATGGCGCCTTCGGCGCCGCCCGCGCCGAGCACGGTGTGAAGCTCGTCGATAAAGACGATGACGCTGCCGGCGTTGCGCCGGATCTCGTCCAAAATATTCTTGATCCTCTCCTCAAACTCGCCGCGGTATTTGGTGCCGGCGACGACGGCGGCCAAGTCCAGGCTCAAGACGCGCTTGCCTTCCAGCTCCGGGGGAACTTCGCCGCGCGCGATGCGCTGGGCCAGGCCTTCCACGATGGCGGTCTTGCCCACGCCCGGCGCGCCGATGAGGACCGGATTGTTTTTGGTGCGCCGGCCCAAGATGACCATCAGGCGGTCGAGTTCCTGGGACCTTCCGGTCACGGGAGGAATCTTGCCCTCATGCGCCATCACCGTCAAATCCCGGGAAAAATTATCCAAATTCGGCGTCTTGGACTTTGGCGCCGGCGGGGGCGGGTTCTTGGATTTGCCGTCTTCCGGGTCGCCGAAGGGATTTAGCTGGAAATTATAATTATCCAGCCAGCTCTGGGCGATCTTGCCGAGTTTTGCCGCCAGGGCCGCGTTCTTTTCCGCATGCTCTATGCTGATTTCCAGAGCTCCAAGTTTTGGGGCCTCTTGACCCCCGCTCCGGGCGGCTTGGCGCTTTAATTCCTTCAAAGCGCGCCGGTAGCTCTCAGCGGCCTTTTTATAAAATGAAATGGCATTGGGCAGCCGGACGTCGTTTTTTTCAGCGTAATTTAGGAGGGCGTTTCCTTCATAGATATCCAGAGGGGCATCCGCGGTCGAGGCGTTATCGATCGCGAAGGGCTCGCTCAAGACCCAGACCTCGTCTTCCTTTTTAACAAGCAGCTTGCCTTTAAGAGACAGGCGATAAAAAATGTCCTTAAGTTGGGGCGCGGTCAATTTCAGCTTGGCGGCGATGAGCTCCATCTCTTTCGCGGCGCCCCCTTCGCTCCAATCCAAGTCGGCGCCCGGCTCGAACCAAAACGCAAGTTCCCGCAGAGCCGCCTGCTGCAGAGATTTCAGCCGGGGACGGACGGGGTCCCGGCTGATGTCGTCGATAAAATCCCACAGATACGGGACATGCGAGGGAAACTCCTCGCTGCGATTTCTGCGCGCCACTTCATCGGATTCCATGTCATCGATGAGCATTTCCAAGCCGGCCAGCTCTTTTCTGTCGGGGGCTTTGGCCGGGCGCCCTACGGCGTAAAATTGAGTCGACAGAAATTCCCGCGCTTTTTCGACGGCGCGCTTGTCTTGTGAGGACTGCATGTGGTTGTACGAGAGTGAGATATCCGTTTGCTCTTTAAGCAGGCCGGCGGCGGCATTGTCGGCAAGAGCCGTGAGAAGAGCGGTGTTTTTCACGATGAAAGCGGAAGAGGAGCGGCTCTTTTCCTTGAGGGAAGAAAAGGCCTTCAAGGCCTCCGAAAATCCCAGAAAGGCCGCAGCGAAGCTATGTTGGTTGTAAGCCTGAACGCTTCCCCGGACTATTTCCGGCAAATCGTCGCGCGGCCAGGGAGTCTTTTTGTCGGTCCAAAGCGCCGCGTGGATATAGCCTTGGGGAATTTTCATGACCCGTCCGCCGTCGACGGCCTCACGGACTTGCGCCTTGAGGCGGTCGTCCGCTTTGGAGACCGTTTCCTCGTTGATGAAAGATCCCGGGTCCCTTTGACCGGCGCGTATGAATATCAACGGTACGGACGCCAACGCGACGGACCCGGCGGAATCAGAGCCTGGAAAAATGGCGAGCATCGGATCGGAAGAAAGCCCCGCATAAACCGTCAAAACGGTCAGCGCCGCCAAGGCGCCCCATGTCCAGAGGCGGCTGCGCTCAAAGAGGGCGCTTCGGTCGTTGTTGAAATTAGGCCGTTGGGGCGGGGGAGAAACCAAATTCCAGCCGGCCTTCCCTGCAAAATTGGCCCGCGGCGCATGCGCGCTCCTAAAGTCCATGGGCGCCTCAAAACCGAACACAGGAGGGGTTTCGCGGCTTCCGGACGAATCCGTTCCATCAATGCGGTTCTGGAGATCATCGGCGCTGGCTTTGGAAGCTGAGACATTTTCCTGCCGGTTGGCCCGGTACACCTGAGCCAAGGCGGCGGAAACGCGTTCAAGTTTTTGCATGCGCGCCGGATTGCTCAGGCCGGAGTTCTGGACCTGAATGTCCGCGGATCGCGCAAGGCGCGCGCGCCGCCCAATTTGCGGGCTGCGCTTAAAACGGCTCTTGAGGACTTTCGCGGGCCGATAAGAGGCAGCCGACGCCGCGGGAACGGACGGGAGGCCGGAGGCAAGCATCAAAGACGCCGACAAAAAAATCGACAAGGTTCGCTTCATTGAGAAAATTATAGGCCAATATGAAAGCAGGGGCATGAGCCCAATGGCCCAGCTAGTTCAAGTTAAAGGGCCCAGACGGACTCTGGGCACTTGGCCTCAGGCAAGATAGGCCTAAAGGCCCACGGGAGGAAATTGCCCCGGCCGCGTCGACTCAGTTGTTTAATGGCGGAAGTGTCGAAGGCCCGTAAATACCATGGAAATGCCTTTTTGATTGCAGGCGTGGACGGTGTGGTTGTCGTGGCTGGTACCGCCGGGTTGAATGATCGCCTGGACCCCCGTGTGCATGGCTTCGACGATGCAATCCATGGACAAGGGTCCGTCCGAGGCGAGAACCAGCGAGTCGGAGGGGGCAAGGATGGGGTGCCGGTTCCGGCTTTTGAAAAGAGCGATGCGGATCGCTTCCGTCGCGGATGGCTGGCCGGAGCCGATGCCGATCGTGCGCGTTCCGCAGCTTAAGACGGCGGCGCTGGATTTCGTATGCTTCGCGATCAGCCAGGAAAATTTAAGCGTGTGCATCTCCGTTTCGGTCGGCGCCCGTTGGGTCACGGCGCGAATTTCCACAGGGAGGGTGTGCTGGTTTTGCTCCTGCACCAGAAGGCCGCCGGATATCGGGTGGATGTTGATTTCTTTGGCCGCGATCAAGGAAGAAGGCAAAGTGATGATCCGGAGGTCTTTTTTGAGCTTGAGAACCTCCGCCGCCTCCTGGGAGAATTCCGGGGCCACCGCGCATTCAAGATACACGTCGGCGATCTGTTTGGCGGTTTCGGCGTCCACCTCCCTATTGAAAGCGACCAGGCTTCCGGGGGCGTTGGCCGGGTCAGACTCCCAGGCCAGCCGGAAATTCTCCGAAAGCCTGTAACCGGCGGCCGCGCCGACCAGCGAAGCGTGCTTGACCAGGGCGCAAGCGGAATCGGTCTGTTCAGAGACAAGGTCCCAGGCGGTTTCCAAATCCAGATAGTGGTTGAATGAAAGAGCCGAGCCTTGCAGCAGCTTGGCGGCCGGCAGCCCCCACGGTCTTTCGCCCGTCCTCCGGTAAAGGGCCGCCTTTTGATGGGGATTTTCTCCGAATTTGATGTCCTGGTTTTTTTTCAGGCCGATCACCCATTCTTCCGGAAAGGCTGTCCAGTCGTGCGCCAGATACTGCGCCACGGTCGCGTCATGATAGGAGCAGTGGGAAAAGGATTTGGCGGCCAATTCCCGCCTGCGCTTGAGATGGATGTCCTTGAATTCGCTGAGCGCAGAAACGGTGTCTTCATAATCCATGGGATCGCACAGCGAGATGACTTGGGTGAAATTTCTCGCGGCGGCCTTCAGCAATGCGGAAGCCCCGGGATCTATGTATTCCATCACCTCCGTTTCGGACAAATATCCTTTCTCAGCGATTTCTGAAATCGGATAGAGATTGATCGCGGCCAGGTCGATGTGCATGTCGGCGGCCCCGGGCATGCTCAGGCCGGCAAATAAGCGGGGCTGGGTCATTTTAAGCCGCACGTCCCAGGGCTCCGGCAAATCCGCCAAGTTCTCGACCTCCTCAATGACCACCTCCGCTTGCAGGAGCAGCTTCGCCGTCGCGCCGGCGGACACGATGGCGTAGCCCAAGCGCGAAAGCTCGAAAGCGAATTCAACGATCCCGGTTCGGTCAGAAACGTACAAGAGGGCGGTTTTTTGTTCCATGAGCTATTTTTGAGATTTGATTATAGCTAAAAAGTCCTTCTCGGATAAAACCGGGACGCCCAAGCGGCGGGCCTTATCGGCCTTGGAGCCCGGCTCCTTTCCGGCAACGACAAAGCTCGTTTTCTTGGAGACTGAGGAGGCGGTCCGGGCTCCCAAAGCGCGCGCGGCGTCTTCCGCCTCGCGGCGCGAGAAGCCTTCCAACTCCCCCGTAAAGACAAAGGTTTTTCCGGCATGCAGGGACCCGGGGGGCAAAAGCGCGGCGGGCTCGGTGAAGTTGACGCCGGCGATTTCTATTTTTTTCAGCATATCGGCGTTGGATTTTTGGGAGAAATACCGGACGACGGACGCGGCGATGACGGGCCCGACTTCCGCGATGCCGGAGAGGAGCGGCTCGCCGGCGTCTTGAAGCGCCCTGAGGTTGCCGAAATGCGCGGCCAAAATCCGGGCCAGCTTTTCTCCCAGGTGGCGGATGCCCAAGCCGAAGAGAAGGCGATGGAGGGGCAGGCGCTTGCTTTTTTCTATCGCGGCGAGAAGATTGGCGGCTTTTTTTTGGGCGAAGAGGTCCAGGTCCAGAAGTTTTTCCGAGTTGAGGGCGTAGAGGCCGGAAATATCGGAAATGAGCTTCTTGTCGATGAGTTGATCCACCGCGGACTCCCCCAGACCCTCGATGTCGGCCGCCGCGCGCGAACCGAAATGAAGCACCCTCCTTTTCAATTGGGCCGGGCAGCCGGGATTGAGGCAGCGGTGGGCCACCTCCTCCTCGACTTCCTTGACGACTTTGGCGGAGCAGGAGGGACAAAGCTCCGGCGCGGAAACCGGCGTTTCTTTGCCGCTGCGCACGGAAGCCACGACCTTGACCACCTTGGGTATCACCTCACCGGCGCGTTCCACCACCACCCGGTCGCCCAACCGGATATCCAGCCTGCGGATTTCGTCGAAATTGTGCAGGCTGGCCGAGGAAATCGTGACCCCTCCGCAAAACACGGGCTCCAACTCGGCCACGGGAGTGATCGTCCCCGTGCGCCCCACGGAGAAAGCGACGCCGCGCAGCCGCGTGGTGGCTTGCTGTGCCTGATATTTCAACGCGATGGCCCAGCGCGGGCTTTTCGAGGTCGTCCCGAGGGCTTTTTGGAGGTCGAATTCGTTGACTTTCACCACGAGCCCATCCGCCTCGAAGTCCAGACGGCGGATTTCGCCTTCCATTTTCTCGTAGAAGCGGACCACCTCCTCGACGTTTGGAAGGCGCCTGAACACGGGGTTGGTCGGGAGCCCCCAGCGCCCGCACGCCTCGATAAACTTCAGGTGCGAGGCGATAGTTTTCCGATGCCCCTCAATGCGGCCGAAGGAATGCGCGAAAAATCTAAGCGGCCTTTGCGCCGTGACGCGGGAATCTTTTTGCCGGAGGGCTCCCGCAGCGGCGTTTCTGGGATTGACGAAAGGGGGAAGATTTTCCTGCTTTTGCCGCGCATTGAGGGCGGCGAAGTCTTTGCGGCTCATGTACACTTCTCCGCGCACGTCAAATAGGTCGGGAGGGGAATCGCTCAAAAGTTTGAGGGGAATGGAGGGTATGGTGCGGATGTTGGGGGTGATGTCTTCGCCGGTGGCGCCGTCCCCGCGAGTCGCGCCGAGCTTCAGAACGCCTTTTTCGTAGGTCAGGGAGCAGGAGACGCCGTCGATTTTAGCCTCGACGATGTAGCTCCATCTTTTTTTGCCGAGAGCTTTGCGGATACGCGCGTCCCATTCCCGGGCCTCTTCAGGCGAGTAGGTGTTGTCCAAAGAAAGCATCAAGGCCGCGTGGCGAACGGGACTAAAATCCGTGGCCGCGCCGCCGCCGACCCGCTGGGTGGGGGAGTCCGCCGCGATGCACTCCGGATGCGCGCGCTCGAGTTCCTGCAACCGCTTAAGGAGCGCGTCGTATTGGCCGTCGGATATCTCCGGGTCGGCCAGGACGTAATAGCGGTTATCATGGCGCCGGAGCGATTGGCGCAGCGCTTCAATCTCCCGCTGTGGATTTTTGGGTTTTGGTTGGCGGGCGGACATTCTTTTTTGCGACCATATCTTTCAGGGCGTCCAAAAGGCCGTTGATAAAGCGGCCGGAGTGCTCGGAAGAATACTTCTTGGCGATTTCAATGGACTCATCAATGATTACACGAACCGGCGTGTTGAGGTCGCTGGACATTTCATAGGCGGCCATGCGTAAAATATTAAGGTCGACGCTGGTCATGCGTTCTAGAGCCCAGTTCTTGGCGCATTTTTGTATTTTTCTATCCAGCGCGGCGGCCGTCTTGTGAGCGCCTTCAAACAGCGCCTTGGCGAAGGCCAGCGTCGCCTCGTCCATGGGAGGCTCCATCCGGTATTTACAGGCGGCAAAAGCCTGGCCGGGCCTAAAATGGGCCGCGTCGACCATATACAGCGCTTGCAGCGCCAGAATTCTAGCTTCCCTGCGATGTCCCATAAATCCGCCGCTTAAGCTTCAAGATGTCGAGCGCGGCCAGGGCGGCTTCGACGCCGCGATGCAAGCGCCCCCGGGTTCTCGCCTTCGCCTGCCGCTCCGTCGCCGGGGTGATGATGCCGAAAATGCATGGAACCCCGGTCGCCACCGACACGTCCTGCAAAGACTGGGCGCAAGCCGCGGCGATGTAGTCGTTTTGCGGGGTTCGGCCTTTTAGGATGGCTCCGATGCAGATGATGACGTCGAATTTTGGCGACCCGGTTTTCGTCTTCAAACGCGCCAGCGCGCCGGCGGCCCACGGAATTTCATAGGAGCCTGGAACGTTGAAAAGGCTGATTTGACCGGCTTTAATGCCATGGCGCGAGAGGGTGCGCAGGCAGCCCTCCTTCAGCCGCTGCGTGACCTCGGTATTGAATTGCGCGACGACCAGGGCGATGCGGGCGATGGGCAAAGTCATGGAACGCTCAGGTAATGCCCGAGTTTTTCTTTTTTGGCCTTGAAATAGCGCCGGGTGTGGGCGGTCGCCGGAATCTGGATGGGGACGCGTTTGGTGACATGCAGGCCGTAGCCATCGATTCCCACGATTTTTCTCGGGTTGTTGGTCAAAATTTGTATGGAACTGAGACCCAAGTCCGACAAAATTTGGGCTCCGATCCCGTATTCCCGCAGGTCCGGCTTGAATCCTAAGGCTTTGTTGGCTTGAACGGTGTCCAACCCCTGGTCCTGGAGCACGTAGGCCTTTATTTTATTGAGCAGGCCGATGCCGCGCCCTTCCTGGTTGAGGTACAGGATCACTCCCAGGCCCCGGTGGGAGATGATCTGCATGGCTTTGCGAAGTTGGTCTCCGCAGTCGCAGCGCATGGAAAACAGGGTGTCGCCGGTAATGCAGGAAGAATGAACCCTCACCAGCACGTTCTTTTTGCGCGCCACGTCTCCGGCGACGAGGGCCAAATGCTGCTTGCGGGTCAATTGCTCCTCGTATAAGTGCAAATGAAAGTCGCCGAACTGGGTGGGCAGTTTGGCGCTGGCAAGGCGCGAGATCAACCTTTCGTTTTTTCGCCGGTACTCGATAAGGTCCCGGATGGTGATCAGGCTCAAGCCGTGCGCCTTGGAAAAAGCCGACAACTGGGAAATCCGGGCCATGGTCCCGTCGGAATTTAGGATCTCGCAGATGACTCCGGCCGGCTCAAGTCCCGCAAGGCGCGCCAAATCTACGGCCGATTCCGTGTGGCCGGCGCGCACGAGCACGCCGCCGGCCTTGCTTCTGAGGGGAAACACATGTCCCGGCCGCACGAGGTCATCGGCCGTGGTCTTCGCGTCCAGAAGGGTTTTGATGGTAGCGGCCCTGTCGTGAGCGGATATTCCGGTCGTCGTATTTCGCTTGGCGTCGACGGATACGGCGAAAGCGGTGTCTTTGCCGGGGACTCCGGGATGGTGGGGATCGACCATCGGGTAGAGCTTAAGCTCGTCCAGTCGCTCGGCGGTCATGGGAGCGCAAATCAAGCCGCGGCCGTGGTGGGCCATAAAATTCACGGCCTTGGCAGTCACCTTTTGCGCGGCCATCACCAAGTCGCCCTCATTTTCGCGCCCGGGGTCGTCCACGACGATCACCATTTTGCCGCGGCGAATGTCGCGCAATGCCTCAGGAATTGTCGAAAACTTTCTTTTTTGTGCCGGCATTTTTCACCAAGCTTTTCAACGACTCGAAACAATAGCGCGCAAGCGGATCCGCCTCCAGGTTGACCGTCCGCCCGGTTTTCTTAAACCCAAGCGTCGTATTTTTGAGCGTGTGGGGCACCAGCGTTGCCTCGAAACTGCGGCCGGCGGCCCGGTTCACCGTCAAGCTGACCCCATCGACCGCGATGGAGCCTTTGACGGCGACATAGGGCTTTAGCGATTGGGGAAACGAAAAACGCATGAGCACGCATTCCTTCAAGCCGCGGCGGCTCAGGATTTCGCCGCGGGCGTCCACATGCCCCGTGACGAAATGTCCCCCGATTGGATCCTCCGGCCTCAAGGGGCTTTCCAAGTTGACCCTGTCGCCGGGCTTGAGCTCGCCCAAGTTCGTCCGCATGAAAGTCTCGGGGCTGACGTCAAACACCAGACGGCTGACCTTCGCCGGCGGTCGTTTCTTGCCATGGCCGGACGGCGGCAATTGCCCAGTGACCGTCAAGCATGTGCCGTTTACGGCCAAGCTGCCGCCCAGGGGCGCCGCGATGTCCCGGCATCGCAGGCTCAGCTTTCCGCCCCGGATGGATTGAACCACCGCTAAACTTTGAACGATTCCGGTAAACATTGTATGAAGATGTCGGGGCCGAGTTGCTTGGCATGCATCGCGCCGGGCAAGTAAGCTTGCCGCAGGGTGCCGACGCCTCTGCCCTCAAAGAAGGTCGGAGCCCCGTCCCCTCCGATCAACTTCGGGCCGATGAAGAGGTTGATCTCGTCCACCAGACCGGCGCTCAATAAGGAAGTGTGCAGCTTGGCGCCCCCCTCCGCCAGCAGCCGCGCCACTCCCCTTTGGGCTAGGCGCGCCATCAAGTCCTTCAAATCCAGGCGGCCGTTTTGGGATGAAGCGACGCACACGGCTTCAATATGATTTTTGAGCGGAAGACGGCCTGAATCGAAGCTCTTTTGGGAGGTCGCTATCAATGTCGGCGCGTTCGCGTCGAACACCTTGGCCGAGGCCGGAATGCGCAGGCGCGCGTCTAAAATGACGCGCAAAGGATTGGGGCCTGTGCCGTGGCTGGTCAAGGAGGGATTATCGCGCAGGACGGTTTCGGTGCCGACCAGCACTGCGTCAGCGCGCGCGCGCAGCCTATGCGCGCAGCGCCGGGCGCCGTAAGAGGTGATCCATTTGGAGTTGCCGGAGGCGGTCGCCATTTTACCGTCCAATGTCACCGCGGCTTTCAGGATGACATACGGCCGCTTTTTCAGCACCCAGGTCGCGAATGGAGCGTTGAGCGCGAGGGCCTGCCGCGCGAGATTTCCGTCGCGCAGCCGCACCCGAATTCCGGCGTCGCGCAGCCGCCTCAGGCCCTTGCCTGCCACCACAGGATTGGGGTCCTTCATCGCCACGACCAATTCTTTGATCCCGGAAGCGATTAGAGCGTCGGCGCAGGGCGGCGTTTTGCCTGCGTGGCAGCAGGGTTCTAGATTGACGTAGGCTGTGGCGCCGCGGCTGTCATCCCCCGCTTTCCGGAGAGCCGCCGCCTCCGCATGCGGCCCTCCGAAGCGCTCATGAAATCCCTCAGCGATGATTCTGTTGTTTTTGACCAGCACGCAGCCGACCAGAGGGTTGGGACTGACCGCCGATCCTCCCCGCCGGGCCAACGCCAAAGCGCGGGACAACCAACGGGCATCCCACTTGGAGATTTCTTTTCCGGAAAGCATAAAAATATTGAAGCGCAAAGGTATTTTATCATTTTTGCGCCTTGGAAACCGGCGGCGGCTCAGGACTTCCTTTTGGGCAATGGGCCCAAAGTCCTAGGCGAAATTGCCCTTGAGACCCTGGCCGGGCGGCTGAGTTGGGCGCATAATACAATAGAGGATCGGGGGTCTTATATGCCGGTGAGAAATCTTGGGATGGGGGAATTCATGCGGTGTTTGAGGAAAAAATCCTGGGTTGCGGCTGCCTTCGGGATTTTGGCCTCAGCCGGGGCGGCGGGATGGTGCGGTTTGCCGCAGGATTATCAAAGCGCGGTGAGCCGCACGCGCCAAATGAAGCATGAGCGGCTGGCGCAGTGGTCCGACCAAATCATCGCCGTTTATGACAAGACGGACCGCTATTACCAAGAAATTTCCGGCCAGGAAGCTGCCGGAAGCCTGTTCGGCGCCCGCGAAACGACGATCGCCGAGAGCTTGAGGCTGCTTCTGGTGGACCGGGAAACGGCCATGCGCAGTCCCGCCGGCCTGATTTCCGGAGGAATGCTGCATGAGGCCAAGCGGATCTCTCAACGATTGAAGAAGCGTCAATATTCCAGCCGCAGCTTGCAGAACGTTGAATTCGCCTTGGAAATGGCGAAAAAACATCTCTTATGTTTGGAGAAGAAAATACGCGCGGAAGCGAGAACCGACAACGGCGAGCAGGTTCAAATTCGATGGACAGCATCTCAAACCCTCCAGGCGATCCTTCGCGATATTGACGAGGTTTTGGCCCAGGCTCCGCGCTTTGCTTTGTCCGGCGACGTAGAAGTTTTCTGATCCGGCCTCCAAATCATTGTTTTAGCCTTAACCTGAATTCTGCCCGGCAGGAGACGCCGATGGCATGAACGTTGCATCGCTGTCTCAAGGCTTTCTGTTGGGACTTGGCGGGCCGCCATGCGCGTGATCACCTACGAATTCTGCTTTCTCCCCGTGTTTGTCTGCGATAACTCTGAAAGACTGCGCCGAATCGACTCCGAAAACGCAGCCATGATTCCGAATCGGGCGGCCTTGCCTTGGGGCAGGAGGGCCCATGCGGGCGACTGAGGCCGGGGTTTCCAGAAGTCTTCGAGCCTATGGCTGGGTGTTTTTGACCGCCGGGGCCGTCTTCATGCTTTTTCCTGAGCCTCTTTTGCAGCGGCTTTATGACTTAGCGTTTTGGCTGCCGGGGGCGCGGCCGTTCGGCGAAGGTTCGCGTTCGCTTTGGCTGTGCATGGCCGGAGCGATGATGGCCATGATAGCCTACCTCGCTTTCGCCTTGTCTCGTGATCCGGAGCAGTACTCCGCTTGGAACACGTTGCTTCTTGCCAAAGCCGTCTCCACCGCGTTTTTTACGATATTTGCAGCCACTGAGAGAAATTCCCTTTTCCTGATTGGATCGGCCGTCGATGGACCGATCTTGAGCCATTTGTGGATGTTGCGCCTTCGTCAGGCGAAGGCCGAAATCGGCGACCCAGGCGAAGCGTGGCGCTCGCGCGCGGCCGGCCGCAATCCTTGCCGGCACGAGGTTTGGTTCGTCAAAATCAACGACCCCGTGACGCGCAACGCCCTCTGGGTCCGCTACACGATTGACGGGGATCAGCCGACATTGAAAACCGCTTTATGGTATTCGATTTTCGACTCAGAACGGCAAGAGGTGCTCAGCGGTCGATGGGAGGAACCGGAGGGAAACATCGAGCTTGGAGGCAAAAAAGCCGTATGCCGGTTTGGGGACAGCGTTCTGGAGCGCGGCTCCGCCCGCGCCCGGGGCCCCAAGGCGTCTTGGGATTTATCCTGGGAAGACGGCCGGTCGCCGCCTTTTAGGTTTGTGCCCGAAGCTTTGGTTGCCGCGGGCCTAGCTGGCGTCGTCTACGACTCGGTCCTCAGTTCGGCGCGATTCCGGGGCGAATTCCGGTTGGGGGACCGGCTCTATTCATTTGCCGGAGCCGCCGGCAGCGTCGGACATCTGTGGGGCGGGCGGATGGGCGATAACTGGCGCTGGGCGCACGCGGTTTTTCCCGCCGCGTCTGAGGGCAAAACGGCGGTCTTCGAAATTCTCTCGGCCCGGAGCCGCCTGGGGCCTTTCACCGGCCCGAGATGCACCGCCGCTCACCTTTGGTTTGAGGGCAAGCATTACGTCTCAATCGGACTGTCGGCGGCGCGCCGCAACGCCGTTTTCGGCGGGCCGGCAGGCTGGGGGTTTCGTGTTCATTTTGGAAAAATGATCGCCGAAGGCAGGTGCCGGCCTCAGGAGGTCATGACCGCCGATATACCATACGCGGGCACGGACGGCGCCAAGTTGAATTGCAGCAATTGCACGGCCGGGGAATTGCGGTTGAGTCTCCGGACTTTGGAAGGAGGATTCATCGCGGAGTTCGGGACCCGGGACTCCGCCGCGGTGGAGACGGTGAGCCCCGGCGTTTCCGCCGGTTGCCTGCAGGCTTTTGCCCTGGCCTATGCGCGGCATATCCAGGCCGGGGCAAACGCCGATGAGTTGCGCGAGCGCTTGGAACGCCGCCTGACTCTCTTGCCGGTTTGGGCCAGGTGGCTGGCTTGGAGCGGAGCCTTCGCGATGCGTTGGATGCTGCCGGCGCTGCTGCTCAAACGGGCGCGGCGTTTTGAAAGTCTTGACGAGACGGAGGCCGAGGAGTTTCTCCTCCGGCTGCAATGCAGCGGCAATCCAGCGATCAAGGTCTTGTTCCTGAGCGTCAAGTCGCTGCTGCTGCCGGCTTGTTACGGCGGCTGCGGGCGCTTGGAAAAAATGGGCTTTTTGGGACAGGGACGGCGATGACTGACAACTTTGACTTTGTGGTGGCCGGAAGCGGGGCGGGAGGAGCATGCGTCGCGGCGCGGCTGGTCCAAAGCGGCGCCCGGGTTCTGGTTCTGGAAAAGGGGGGCTTTGCGCGGCCCGAGGCGGACGCGGCGGATGCGATCGGCCGGTACTACGGCTCAAGCGGCCTGTCTTGCGCGTTTGGAAATACCATCCTTCCGATTCCGACCGGCACGACCGTCGGGGGAACCACGACCATCAATTCAGGGACTTGCCTGCGCCCCCCTGAGAACCTGCTCAGGCGTTGGGAGGCCGCGTCTTCCGGGCGGTTCCGGGCGCGCGAATTCGAACGATTCGTCGATGAGGCATGGGCAGCCCTCAAGGTCAGGCGCGCGCCTGAAAACACCATGAGTCGCTGCACAAGTCTGGTCATGGACGGCCTTAAGCGCTTGGGCGTTCGTTCCGGCGCGCTTTTGGACCGGTGCGAGGACGGCTGCGTCGGCTCGGGGCGGTGCTGCTTCGTTTGCCCCAGCGGGGGCAAGCTGACCTCCTACAGGGCTTTTTTGCAGCCCCTAAACGACGACCGCCGTCTGCGCCTGAGGCGGCGCAGCCAATTGATTTCCGTGCGTCCTGCGCGCCTTCCAGGAGAGCCGGTGCGCTTGCGTTACGTCGAGCTTGACACGGGCGCCGCGCGAACGGCGCAATGCCGCGCCCTGGTTTTGTCGGCCGGGGCTTTGGCGACTCCGTACTTCGTTCGCCGCTACAACCTCGGCGCCGGGGCATCGGCGGCGGGCGACGGCTTGACGGTGCACCCGGCGTCCAAGATATTCGCCTATTTCAAGGAGCCCGTCGAAGGATGGCGGGGAGTGCCCCAGGGGTTCGGCTTCTCCGACCCCGTGGATGAGGCCATCCGCTATGAAGGCGTATACACGCCGCCTGAAATCGCCGCGATCACGCTGCCGCTGGAGGGACGCCGCCTGCGATGGTGGATGGACAGGTACCGCAACGTGGCGACCTTTGGCTTCATGATCCGCGATGAGGCTCGCGGCAGAGTCCGCTATCCCGTGGGACCCGCGCATCCCTTCGTTCGCTACGGCCTGGCGCCCGAGGATGCGCGCCGGATGGTCCGCGCGGCGCGGTTCGTCGCGGAGATATTCTTTGCGGCCGGAGCCGAAAGAGTCGTTTTGCCCTTTAACCGGCCGGACAACGAGGTGGCCGGACTCAGGGAGCTTCAAGCCTTTGATTTCCAGGGAGTCAACTCTCGAGAGCTGCACATGATGGCATTTCATCCGCTCGGAACGTGCGCGATGGGAAAAATTGTGGATGAAAACTTGCGCGCTTGTCCGGGAATCTACCTTTGCGACGGTTCGGTGGTTCCAGAAAGCCTCGGAGTAAACCCCCAAATCACCATCTACGCTTTTGCGCTGCGCTTGGCCGCCCATTTGACGGAAAAAATGCTGGCGACGGCCGGCAAGGAGGGCTTTCATGCTCGAGAGCTCTAGGCGCGTGCGGGCCTTCGAGGCGGCGGCGGCCACCGCCGCCATAGGCCTGGCTTTTTTGGTGAATTTCTATGCTGGGCGCTACGTGCACCGGCTTGGCGCGAGGCTTCCGTCCCTCAACGAAGACCTTCTGCTGCATGCCTTGCCCCGGATGGACCTGACGGTCTTATTTGTCTGGGGTTTTGCCGCATTTTTAGTATTTGCCGCCGCCGCGGCGCTCCTGACGGAGCGCGGGCGGATACCGTACGTATTATGGATGTACGCGCTTTTAATTTCCATGCGGGGAATGTTCATCATGCTCACGCCCATGGGGACCCCTTCGGGCATGTTCCCGATCGAGGACTACACGCTCTTTAATATGGTGGGGCGTTACCTTACTTTCAAAAATGATCTTTTTTTTTCCGCCCACACTTCCATGCCGTTTTTGGGATTTCTGATCTACCGCCGCGGTTGGGTGCGCATCGTCTTTTTAGCGGGCTCCATCGCCATGGGTTTTTGCGTGCTGTTGAGCCGGCTGCATTATTCGATCGACGTCATAGGCGCTTATTTCATCACTTATGCCGTGGTCCGGATCCACCAGGAGATTTTTGAGATGCGTTACGCAAAGTGGAAAAAGAGATGGGGTTGATCTTATGAAGGATTTCAAGGGAAAAACGGCGGTCATCAGCGGCGGGGCGAGGGGGCTGGGCCTGGCCGTCGGAGCGCGCTTGGCGCGGGCGGGGGCGCAGGTCGCTTTGTGGGATATCAATGAAAAAGGATTGCAGCGCGCCGTGGAGGCGCTTCGCGCAACGGGAAGTTTGGCGCGGGGCTACGCCCTGGATGCGGCGGACCCGGCGCAGGTCCGGGAAATGGCGGCGCGCGTTCGCGCGGAGCTCGGGGAAGTGGACATCCTCGACAACAATGCCGGCGTTGTTTTTCCAGGGGATTTTTTGGATTTCACGGAAGAACAGCTTAACAAGACCGTGGATGTCAACCTGAAATCCTATCTGTGGTGCACCCGCGCTTTTTTGCCGGCAATGATATCCCGCGGTTCGGGACACGTCGTCATGACCGCCTCCGCCGCCGGGATGACCGGCGTGCCGGGTTTGGCGGCCTACAGCGCTTCCAAGCACGCGGTCATCGGGCTGGCGGAGTCCCTGCGCCTCGAGCTGTTGCGAAACGGCGTCCGGGGCGTCGGGATGACGATCGTGTGCCCCAGCTTTATCGCGACCGGAATGTTTGAAGGGGTGCGCCCGCCGGCGGGGGCGGGATGGCTGACGGCCGATCACGTCGCCGACAAGGTGGTTGAGGCCATCGCGTCCGGGAAGCTTTATGTGCGGGAGCCGTTTTTGGTGAAGCTGCTTCCGCTGTTGAAGGCCATGCCCAGCGTGCGGTGGATGGACTGGCTGGGCGAGGTCATGGGCATGCACCGCTCAACGGAAAACTTTGGAAAAAAGACAATAACGAAGTGAAGGGATAGATGGTATAGTTGAAAAGTGGGAGGAACGAGGGTTCTTGTCCACTCTATCACTCTACCACTTGAGCACTTTACCACTGGCGTTGAGATGTGTTAGTATACGGTTGTGTTTCGACTGATTGGACGCGCTTTGATCGCGATCGCCTTTTTATCGACCGGCTTCAGCCAACTCTTTCACTTTGAGTCCGCCGTATCGCTTTTGGCGGCGCGCGGGGTGCCCTTGGCCGCCCTGTGTCAATCGGCGGGCATCGCCATCCAATTATTGGGCGGGACCGCGTTGGTTTTGGGCGTCGGCGTGCGCCCGGCGGCCCTCTTTTTGGCCGCGTACCTATTGGCCGCCAGCCTTGTCTTTCATCTCTCCGGCGCTCAACGGATCGTGCTTCTAAAAAATGCTGCGATCATCGGCTCCCTGTTCATGGTGGCCGTGCATGGGGCCGGGAAATACCGTCTGAGCTGATTTCCATGTCCTATCTGGTCTTTGCGAGAAAATATCGTCCTCAGCGTTTTGAAGAGATTATCGGCCAGGAGCCCGTTACGACGACTCTCAAAAACGGGCTGGTCAGCGGCCGCATTCCGCACGCTTTTTTGTTTTTCGGCCCCCGGGGCGTCGGCA
>JACQRQ010000218.1 GCA_016206405.1 Elusimicrobiota bacterium
CCGCATGGTTTACAGATCATCAAACGGACGTTGGAATTCGCTGGATTAAAGGAGATTTGCACATCATGGACATATCCCTCCAGGAATCATCGGATGGTCGGGATCGTCTGACCTGCGACTCCGATTCCCCCTTCATTTTAAAACCAGCGCTATTGCCGTAATTATCCGCCGTCTTATTTTCCCCTCCCCCCAAAAAAACAGGAAAACCCAATTTGGTAGAATTCTGCCGATGCGTTGGCGGGATTTTATTTTGGGATCGACCATGTCGACGGCACTTGCCGCCCTTATCAAAATGCGCCTCGCAGCCACAAAAAAGGCGATTCTGTGAGCGACTACCTGCTGGCTTTATTATTCGGCGTCATCGAAGGCGTCACCGAGTTTCTCCCCGTCAGCTCGACGGCCCATCTTCGCATCGCGAAAGCATTGCCCTTCATCCGCATCCCGCTGGATGACCCGTATTGGAAGATGTTCGACGTGGTGATCCAGCTCGGCGCGGTTCTCTGCCTGCCGATCTACTTCAAAAAGCGCATTGTGGATTTCTTGAAGTCGTTTCCTGTAAATCCGCTCACCGGGGAGCGCAATGCGCTCAATCACCCGCTGACGCTGGTGCTCATCGCCTTTTTCGTGACGGCCGTGCCGGCGTTCCTGTTGAAGAAAGTCATCAGCCGCAATCTGGAGAGCCTCCACGTGATCGGCGCGGCGCTTTTAATCGGCGGCGTGGTCATGTGGGCGGTGGACGCGTTCTTTGACGCGCCGCGAACCACCGATATCAACCAGATGAGCTGGCCGCAGGCCGCGTGGGTCGGGGCGGTGCAGATACTCTCGGCCGTGTTCCCGGGCGCCAGCCGGTCCATGGCCACCATCGCGGCCGGACAAAGCGCCGGGCTCTCCCGCTCCGCGGCGCTGGAATTTTCCTTCTTGGTGTCAATCCCGACGATGTTTGCCGCGACCAGCTACGACCTGATCAAGACCTTCATCCCCCGGTCCGACGAAGCCGCCCTGGCCGCGGCCGACATAACGGCCCACCAGTGGATCACGCTGGCGATCGGGTTTGTCGCGTCGTTTTTCGTGGCGTGGGCGGTGGTCGCATGGTTTATGGCGTGGGTCCGGCGGCGGGGATTTGCGCCGTTCGCCATTTACCGCATCGCTCTGGGCTTGGTTATCCTGTTCTTCAACTCCCGTTAAACCGTCAGATAAGGCCCATGCCGAGCGCGACGGCTATTATGCCGAGCATCACCCCGGTGATTATCTGCACGGCGCCGATGGTGACCTTGTGCAGGAATCTGAGGCCCGCCAGCACGCCCAGAACCGAGGCGCCGGCGGCCAGGGCCACCGTGGTAACCGGGACCGCCCCGCTTCCGCCGGGATCTCCGAGGACAAAGAACGTGAAAGCGTAGGTCAGCAGCCGCGCGAAATCCACCATGAAACCTATCACGGCGTTGGTGGCGACGAAAGATTGGGGCTGCACGTCCACCTTTATTAGGAAGGCGGAGCGAAGCGCGCCCTGGTGGCCGGAGAGCCCGCCGAAGAATCCGGACAGCAAGCCGCCCAGCGCAAGATACCGGCGGTCGAATTTAAGGCCTTTGAGCCGGGGGTGCAGGTCCAATAGGGCGAAAGCCATCATCAGAACCGCCAGCAGAGCTTTTAGCGGGGTAATGACGGCTATTTTGCCCAGCAGAACATAGCTGTATGAATGCCCGCCGGAAACGGCAGCGAAGAAATGAAGGGTCCATGCGCCTGCGAAGGCTGCGGCTATCGCCGGCAGGCCGAATTCAACCACCAGTTCCTTCTCCGCCTTGGCGCCCACCAGCATCAATTTAAACAGGTTATTGGCGCCGTGCACCAGGGCGGTGGCCGCTATGGCGGCGGGCAGCGGGAAGAAGACAGCCAGCGCCGGCATCAGCAGCGTTCCCAAGCCGAAGCCGGAATAAAAACTCAGGACCGAAGCGATCAAAGCCGCCAGCGGTATGATTATGTTTTCCACGATTTCTCTATAAGCGGTCCAGGGCCTGTCGTCGTAGGGCCCCATCGCCCTGCGGCCAGCCCGGCGACTCGCGCGCCGGTTCTTCCTCGGTCGATCCTACCCCACGACGCCACCCGGACCGCTATCGAAAGGAAATAGGGGTGTCACCCCTTGAAGACTTGAATTGAGAATCATTCTCAAGTCCTGAATAACGGCTAATTTGACCATGTTCCACGACCATAAAACTGCTTGGCCACAAAGCTACCTTTTTGGTAGGTTTGTGGCTGATGCCACGAGGTCTCCGAAAAATC